>JAUYEB010000075.1 GCA_030691555.1 Candidatus Bathyarchaeota archaeon | reverse complement strand
TCGAAGCTGCCCTACGAGAACCTCGACTCGGCCCTCGCCTCGGGGTGGGCGGTCCTCTTCGGGGGCAGGCAGCGCGCCTTCGCCCTGAGCGACCACGCCGACTTCAAGGGCCTGCTCGGGTTCATACGCAGGTGCAAGCCGAAGAGGGTCCTTACGTTCCACGGGGGCACGATGACGCGTGAGTTCCCAGAGTACGTGAGGAAGAAGCTCGGCGTAGACGCGCGCCCCCTCTCGGCGAGGGAGGAGACCCTGAACGGCACCGTCCAGCGCGGCGAGACGCGCATCAAGGCGTGCACGGCCCAGCTCCTCCGCACCATCAGGATACCCGGCTTCGAGTACGGCACCCCGTGGCTGGAGAGGGAGATGGCGAAGCAGGGCTACAGCGGCGGCGAGACGGAGGAGACCCTCGGCTACCTCGTTTCGAAGGGGATACTGGAGAGGACCGAGAAGGGCGTGAAGATGAGCTAGACGGTGCCCTGGCTCCAGCTCATCAGGTACTTCCTCTGCTCGTCCGTCAGCTTGTCGATCATGACTCCCATCGACTGGAGCTTTATCCGGGACACCATCTCGTCTATGTCCCTGGGGACGTCGTAGACCCCCGTCTTCAGGTCCTTGTTCTTCTGTATCCACTCAGCGACGAGTGCCTGGTCGGCGAAGCTCATGTCCATCACCTCGCTTGGGTGGCCCTCCGCTGCGGCGAGGTTCACGAGCCGGCCCTCCGCGAGGAGGTAGAGCTTCCGCCCGTTCTTCATCTGGTACTCGTCGAGGTCGGGGCGCATCCTCCTCTTGCCCTTGGAGAGCTTCTCGAGGGCGGGGATGTTTATCTCTACGTTGAAGTGGCCGCTGTTGGCCAGCATGGCGCCGTCCTTCATCACCCTGATGTGCTGCTCGTCGATGACCTTGGTGTCGCCGGTGACGGTTACGAAGATGTCTCCCACCTTCGCGGCCTCCATGAGGGGCATGACCTGGAACCCGTCCATCACGGCCTCGAGGGCCTTCATGGGGTCGACCTCGGTGACTATTACGTGGCTCCCCATGCCTCGGGCGCGGGTTGCGACGCCCCTGGCGCACCAGCCGTAGCCGACGACGACGAAGACCTTACCGGCGAGCATGACGGAGCTGGCGCGTAGTATGCCGTCGATGGTGCTCTGCCCGGTGCCGTAGCGGTTGTCGAACATGCGCTTGGTCGGCGTGTCGTTGACGGCGACTATCGGGTACTTGAGGGCCCCGTCCCTGTGCATGGCGCGTAGCCTTATGACGCCGGTCGTCGTCTCCTCGCTACCAGCCTTCACCAGATTCAGCTTCTCGGTCCTCTTGGAGTGGAGGGTGCTGACGAGGTCTGCGCCGTCGTCCATCGTGATGGTGGGGCCGTGGTCGATGACCTTGTTGACGCACCAGTAGTACTCCTCGGTCGTCTGCTCGCGCCAGGCGTAGACCTTCGTCCCGGTGGCGGCGAGGGCGGCGACCACGTCGTCGTGGGTCGACAGCGGGTTGGAGCCGCATAGGGCGACCTCAGCGCCCCCCGCCTCGAGGGTCCTGACGAGGACCGCCGTCTCCTTCGTGGCGTGGAGGCACGCCCCCAGCTTCACGCCGGCGAGGGGCTTCTCAAGCTCGAACCTACTCCGTATCAGGGCCAGGACTGGCATGTGGTCCCGAGCCCACTCTATGAGGAGCTCACCCCGGGGGGCGAGCCCTATGTCTTTAACCTTGTAGCTCAAGTGAACCAAATAACTAGGGGAATCGGCGTATAAGACGTTAACCGGCTAGAACTTGACTATCTGGGCGTGGGGGACGTCGCCGAAGTAGATGACGGCCCTCCCGTGGACGAGCCTCTTCTCGATGGCGGCCTCGACTATGCGCTTCCCGACGAGGTTGCAGATGGACGCGCGGCGCATCGCCTCGATGGCCTCCTCGACGCTGCCGGGGACGCCCTTGTAGAACTCCTCACTCACCTTGAAGGGGACGCGCCCGCCCGTGAGGGTCTGGCCTAGAAGCTCTGCGTCGCAGACCGCGACGAGGGTGTTCCTCCCGTGTCTGCTTGTCCGGAGGTAGACCTCGCTCATGCCACTCAGCTCGCGCCGATGCTGCTGCGCGCGCCGCAGGCCTCGCACTGGAGGAACCAGAGGCGCTTCTCCTTCACGAGCTGGGTGTCGGGGCGGCCGCAGACCGGGCAGACGACGTACTTCTTCGCGTAGGTGTCGATGAGGCCGCGTATGGACTCGGCGTTGTGCTTGCCCTGGAAGAGTGCGCGGTTCCCGTCGAAGTTGGCAAGCGTCGCCATCTCGCCGGTGAGGAACTTGAGGAGGTGCTCGGGGTCGCGGCGGAGCTGCTCGGCGATCTCCTTGAAGTTGATGATGACGGTCTTCCGGCCCTGCAGGGCTATGTTCGCCCTCGGGACGGCGAACCTGTCGACGAAGTTAGTCTGCTCGGGCAGCTCCTTGTAGGCCCTGTCGAGCATCGCCTTGTAGTCCTTCTCCAACTCGATTCACATCCTGTTTGCCGCGCCGGGATATATCACATGCGTGGCGCTTTCAAGAAGGAGGTGCGCGGGGTCTTAAAAAGGGTTCCCGGGGGCTAGGGTCGGCGTATGGCGCCGTAGTAGACTATTACGAAGCCGATGAGGCCCGCGATGATCCCGCCTATTATGAGGCCCCAGCCGATCCAGTTGAGGACGGTGACTCGGGCCCCAAGCTGCATGTCGACGGCGACGGCGTTCGACCCGTCGGCGTTCATGACGACTATCCAGTAGTCCCCGCTGGCGGGGGTCCAGGTCATCGTCTGTGTCCCCGTCCCCGAGGCCTGCTCTATCCAGAACGACTGCGCCGTCGGTGGAGATGGGGGCGCGCCGCCGCTTATCGTCTGGTACGTGGGGACCCCTTCGTCGCTCGTCCAGGGGTCGTACCTCCACGAGTACTGTAAGAGTTTGTCGACGTTCAC
>JAUYEB010000032.1 GCA_030691555.1 Candidatus Bathyarchaeota archaeon | reverse complement strand
CCGCCAGGAACGACGCGGCGGCGACGAGGGCCTACTTCTCCCACATGCTCGACAGGGGCATCGTCTACCTCAGCCCCAACGTCAGCCACTGCTGGATAAGCAGCCCCCACACCGAGGAGGACATAGACGCGTACCTGGCGGCCACCGAGGAGTTCGTCAGGGGCTACAGGCCCTAGCCGGTCTCGCGTCCAGCACACAAACTACAGGTCTGGGTCGGATCGGACCTCTATCTTCCCGACCATCCACTTGCCCGGCTCCAGCAGGTAGAACGCCGTCGGCCTCAGCCGGACGATGGCGAGGGTGGGGTCCCGGGGGCCCTTCCAGAGTTTGCCGATGAACGCGTTCTCCCTGAACAGCCTGGCGCGCAGCTTGGTGTCCTCGACCTCCTCGGCGAGGCACTCGCATCTGAGGTAGCCGCTGTTTTCTCCGTCCCTGAGTTGCAGGAGGAACTCGGCCCTCGGGTTTCTCCCTTATCTGGGCCATCTTCTCGGTCAACTTGTCCGTCGCGAAGAAGAGCCCCTCGTCGTCGTTGATGAGGGTCATGGTCCTCGTCCGGGGCTGGCTGCCCTCGGTCGTGGCGAGGATGACGTGGGAGTGCCTACCCAGCGTGGGCTTCAGCGCGGGTGGGATGGGCATAACGTTTGATCATGCCCGAGGATCGAATATATGGGTGTCGCGGAGCGACCACGGGAAGGCGTCGTGCGAGGTCGACAGGCCCTAGCGCCCCTCGACCCGGCGCATGGACGCGTCCAGCACCTCGATGGCTACGTCCACCTGCTCCTCGGTGGCGATGAGGGGCGGGGCGACCCTGATGGCCCTCCCCCCGTAGCTGCCCATGTTCAGGGTGTAGACCCCCCGCCTGAAGGCCTCGGAGCAGATCGCGTTTGCGGCCGCCGGGTCGGGGGTCTTCCTCTCCCTGTCCTTGACTATCTCTACGCCTATGAGGAGGCCGAGGCCGCGGACGTCCCCGATGCATGGGTGCAGGCCCATTAGCTCGGTGAGTCTCTTCTTCGCGTAGGCGCCCATCGCCTCGGAGTTCTCGCATAGGCGCTCGTCGCGTATCACGTCCATCGTGGCGTGTGCCGCGGCGGTGCCGAGGGGGGTGGCGCTGAAGCTCTGCGCGTGTATGGGGATGGGCTCCGGGTCCGTCGATTCGAGCAGGTCCCTGCCGAGGACGACGGCGCTTATCGGCACGCCGCTCCCCATAGCCTTCCCGAGGATCACCACGTCTGGCTTCACCCCCCAGTGGTCCATCCCCAGCCAGGTGCCCGTCCTCCCGAAGCCGGTCTGGACCTCGTCCGCCACGTGGAGGATACCGTGCTTCTCGCAGAGCCTCTTCAGCCCCTCGTGCCAGCCTGGCGGTGGGACGTGCCAGCCCGCGTCTCCCTGTACTGGCTCGACGAAGACCGCGGCGACCTCGTCTGCGGGGACGTAGCTCTTGAAGGCGACCTCCTCGATGTAGCCGAGGCAGGCGAGGCGGCAGCCGGGGTGCTCCAGCTTGAGCGGGCACCTATAGCAGGAGGCGTAGGGGACGTGCTCTATGCCGGGGACCAGGGGGCCGTAGTGCCTCTTCATGGATGGGTCGTAGCCGCTGAGGCTTATGGCGCCCATGCTGCTGCCGTGGTAGCTGCCGGTGAAGGCGAGGATGGTCGGCTTCCCCGTGGCGCGGCGCACCGCCTTTATGGCGTGGTCATTAGAGAGGCTGCCCGACTGGCCCCAGTAGACCTGCTTAGGCCCCGAGCCGAGCATCGCCTCGAGCCTCCCGACGAGTGTGTACGCCTGCTCGGTCTGCCAGTGGATGCTCCTCTCCGCCTGAGCCTTCACCGCCTCGACGACCCGCGGGTGGTTGTAGCCGGTGTTGGCGACGCAGCGCCCCGAGATGAGGTCGACGAAGACGTTCCCGTCGGGGTCCCTGACGTAGATGCCCCTCGCCTCGTCGACTATGGGGCTGGAGTAGGATGAGGGGTCTAGGCCGGAGTCGGTGAGGAGCTTTGTGACGCGGGGTCCTGGGGGTCCCGCGACTACCCTTGGGCCTCGGAGGCTGGGCAAGAAGCTGCACCGGGTCTAGTGGCATCTGAGGGGGTTTAACGTTTATCAGCTAGGGGAGAGCGCGGCCGTACCTGCCGAATATCTCCCTGACCTGGTCGAGGGGGAGGGCGTGCTGGACGTGGCCCTGGTAGCCGGTCATCGTCTCCGCTGCGAAAAGGGCGTTGATGATTGCTTCCTCCGTCGCCTCGACGGTGGCCTTGTAGACGGGGTTGAGGAACTCGTCGCCGCGCCCCTCGTGGGGCTTCTTGCCCGTGGTGAAGGCGATTGTGAAGTCGCCGCTTCCGTTGCTGCTGTAGGTGCCGGTGCGGGCGAGGCCTAGGGCTGCCCTCTTCGCCACCTTCCAGAGCTGCCGGGAGTCCACGGCGAGGTCGGTGGCGATAATCATCATTATGCTGTTGCCGGGACTGGCCGCGGGCTTGCTCGGTAGCTTGACCTCCCTGCCGACGGGGACGCCGGCGATTGTGAGGTCCTCCTTGGCGCCGCAGTTGAGTTGGATGAGGGCGCCGACGGTGAAGCCGTCTCCGACGCGGCTGGAGGTGCCTATGCCTCCCTTGAAGCCGTATCCTGTCATGGGGGTGCCGCCGCCGACGTTGCCCTCTGGGACCCCGCCCCTGCCCTCGGGGCTCCTCGCGGTGTCGAGGGCCTCGAAGACCTGCTCCCTGCCAACATGCCTGCCGAGGTTGTCGGTGAGGTAGCCGCCGTTCGTCTCCCCCACGACGACGTTGAGGGA
>JAUYEB010000299.1 GCA_030691555.1 Candidatus Bathyarchaeota archaeon | reverse complement strand
CGCTCAGCGAGTCCGCCCTCAGCGTGACCTCGTCCCGCTGGTCCTTGTAGAGGGTCAGCTCCACATCGTCCTACGGATGGGCCCTCAACTCCGCCTAGTAGAGTTCGCCATAATCGGAGGCGAGCCTGTCGAGGTCAACCGACGTCCACCATCGGAACCTCACGTGATGATACGGCTCCGTCAACTCGCACCGCCGATAGATCCACGGGATCGGCGGCGTATAGGGTTGACGTTTGCCTCATGCTAAACTCTTTATCGCCTCCGCCCACCCTTATTGGCGTGACTGGTTTTGAGGTTCGACATCCTGTTTGAGGGCGGGCACGTCGTCGACGGATCGGGGAACACGTGGTTCAGGGCGGACGTCGGGGTCGTCGGTGACAAGATCGAGGCCGTCGGCGACCTGCGGGGCGCCAAGGCCGCCAGGAGGGTGAACGCCAAGGGGCACATGGTCGCCCCCGGCTTCATGGACATCCACAGCCACAGCGACATCCCCCTCCTCGTCGACCCGAGGGTCGAGTCGAAGGTCTACCAGGGCATCACCGTCGAGGTGGTCGGCAACTGCGGGACCTCCGCGGCGCCGATGAACAAGCCGGTGAAGGCCTACAGGGACAAGTACGGGCGCGGCGGCGTCCCCGACGACTTCGAGTACGACTGGGTGACCATGAAGGACTACCTCGACCGCGTCGACCGGCAGGGCGTCAGCTTCAACGTGGCGACGTGGGTCGGCCACGGCACCGTCCGCCAGAACGTCATGGGGTACGAGAACAGGGAACCCACGGACGCGGAACTCAGGAAGATGAGGAAGCTCGTGGACGACGCGATGAAGGACGGCGCCTACGGGATGAGCACCGGCCTCATCTACCCGCCAAGCGTCTACGGGAAGACGCCGGAGATAATAGAGCTGGCGAAGGTGTCGGCGAAGCACGGCGGCCTCTACGCGAGCCACATAAGGGGGGAGGAGAAGGAGTCGCTCCTCGACGCCGTCAAGGAGGCGATCGAGATCGGCGAGAAGGCCGAGCTGCCCGTCCAGATAGCCCACTTCAAGGCGTCTGGCAAGAAGGCGTGGGGCATGACGAAGCAGAGCCTCGCCCTCGTCGAGGAGGCAAGGGCGCGGGGCATCGACGTCGCGTACGACCAGTACCCCTACGTCGCCTCCAGCACGGGCCTCGCCGCGATTATCCCTCACTGGGGGCACGAGGGGGGACCCGAGAAGATGATGGAGCGCCTACGCGACCCCGAGCAGCGAAAACGCATGGCGAGGGAGCAGCGCATGGAGCGCGACTGGGACGGCGTCCTCGTCGTCTACGCGAAGAACAACCCTCAGTACAACGGCAGGACCATCGCCGACATAGCGAAGGAGTGGGGGAAGAAGCCCCACGACGCCGTCTGCGACCTGCTGCTCGCCGAGAACACGGTCGTCCCGGTCGTCATGTTCGGGATGAACGAGGAGGACGTCAAGTACGTGATGAGGAGCCCCATCGGGATGGTGGGGAGCGACGGCTCAGCCATAAGCCCAAAGGGCATCCTCGGCCAGGGGAGGCCCCACCCACGCTACTACGGCACATTCCCACGCGTCCTCGGCCACTACGCCCGCGAGGAGAAGGTCATAAGCATGGAGGAGGCCGTCAGGAAGATGACCAGCGCCCCCACCCAGCGCCTCGGCCTCAAGGACCGCGGCCTGCTCCGCGAGGGCTACAAGGCCGACGTCGTCGTCTTCGACCCCAAGACGGTTAAGGACGAGGCGACGTTCACCGACCCCCACAGGTTCCCCACCGGCATACCCTACGTCGTCTGCAACGGCGTTTTCACCATAGACAAGGGCAAGCACACGGGGAAGTTGCCGGGCAGGGTGCTGCGAAAGGGGAAGTAGCCCCCGGAGACAATACGCGGGTCTCGGCTAGCTGCGGAACTTTAGGCGCTCCTGGATGACTCGGGCGAAGTCGCTGCGCGTCACTATGCCGACGAGCTTCCCCCCCTCGACGACGGGGAGGCGACCCACCCCCGCCTTCGCCATCTTTATGAGGGCGTCGACGGCGGCGTCCCCCGGCCCCACGGTGACGAGGCCCTTCATCCCCTTCATCACCTGCTCCACCCGCCTCTCGTCCCAGAGCTCGGGGCTTACCCGCCTCACGTCCTCGTCGGTGACGAGGCCGACGAGCTCCCCGTCCTTGACGACCGGGAAACCGTGGTGCTTCGTCGGCGTCAGGGCGTAGTCCTGCAGCTGTTGGAGGGTGAGGCCCGGCTCCACCGTCTTCACGTCCTTCGTCATCATCTCCCCGACGGTGACCCCGGTCAGGGCCTGCGTGACGCGCGTCTCATTCATGCTCGCCTGCGCGCTGCTGGAGAGGAAGAGGCCGATGAACAGGAGCCAGATCCCGCTGAGGTCGGAGTAGTAGATCGTGTCGAGGAGGCCTAGGCCTATGAAGATGAAGCTGATCGCGCGCGAGATGTTCGTGACGGTGCGGGTGGAGGAGAGGACGTCCTTGCTCCTCCCCCAGACGATGCCGCGGAGGACCCTGCCGCCGTCCATGGGGAATGCGGGTATGAGGTTGAAGGCCGCCAGCACGATGTTTATGTAGCCTGCGTACTCGAGGACGGCGACCACCGCCGCGGGGAGCGCCGCGC
The DNA here is from genome assembly GCA_030691555.1 of Candidatus Bathyarchaeota archaeon. Classification (GTDB taxonomy): domain Archaea; phylum Thermoproteota; class Bathyarchaeia; order TCS64; family TCS64; genus UBA8941. The sequence goes on along the minus strand of JAUYEB010000299.1, from coordinate 9,538 downwards.
CCCCGAGCGCGAAGGCGGAGTAGAAGAGGACCCCCAGCGCGACGCTCGTGAGCGGCCCGGCCGCCGCCATCCTAAGCTCCGCGTCGGGGGTGTGCGCCTCCTCCGCCGTCTCCGAGACGCCGCCGAGGAAGTAGAGGGTGATGCTGTTCACCTTGATCTTGTACCTCTGCGCGACGACGGAGTGGGCGACCTCGTGGATGAGCACGGAGACGAATAGCATGGCCGCCGAGACGGCGCCGACGCCCCAGTAGAATGTGTCGCTCTGCCCCGGGTATCCGACGGGCAGGTACCCCCACGCCAGCGACCAAGAGAGGAGGACGAATATGAAGAACCAGGTGTAGTGCAGACGCACATCGACGCCGAACAGCCTGCCGACCTTCAGAGACAACTACATCAAGGGAGGGTTGGAACCCGTTTTTAATAACCTTCCGGCGAGGCCCATCACACGTCTTAAACGCGGAGACAACGGGGGCTATTCTGATCCAAATGGTCAAGATCGTGAAGAGGAGGGACGCGCCCAGGCTGGAGACGGTCAAGGGGCGCCACGGCGAGATACTCATGGCGGGGGAGAAGTGCATGATGATGATCAACACCATCGAGCCCGGCCTACCCACGCCGCCGCACAGCCACCCCCACGAGCAGATAGGCTACCTGCAGGAGGGGGAGGGCGACCTCTACATGGGAGACGAGAGGATACACATCAAGGCGCAGTGCAGCTTCGTCGCCCCCGGTGGCGTCCCCCACAACTTCGACGCCACGGGCGACAAGCCCGCCGTGCTCATAGAGTGCTTCGCCCCGCCGAGGGAGGACTACCTGGAGAGGGTGAAGAAGGAAGGAAAGAAGTAGCCAGAAAGAGTCTGCCCACCGCTCTCGGAGTAGCTGATTATATTCGAGGCTTCCCACGCCTCCAACGAGGCGAAAGGCCACGAGCAGAAACACCACCCCATACGCCGTCGAGGTCGTCGTCAGCGGCTTGAGGATACCCTGGTCCATCGGCTTCACCTCCGATGGCAGGTTACTGTACACTGAGCGCGGAGTCCTATCCTCCCTCGCCGATGGGGAGTCGAAGGAGGTGCTCCGGCTGGACGTCGTCTCCAAGGAGGGGGACGAGGGAGGGCTCCTCGGCCTCGCGGTCTCCCCCGACCACGGGAGCAGCGGGGCGGTCTACGTCCACTACACGTACCGAGACGCGAAGGACGCAGTTCTCAACAGGGTGTCGAGGTTCACCGAGGGGGAGGACCACGTGCTCGGCTCGGAGAGGGTCATCATCGACAGGATGCCGGGGGGCAGGGTCCACGACGGCGGGAGGATAAAGTTCGGCCCAGACGGCAGGCTATACGCGACGGCGGGGGAGACGTGGAAGAAGGAACTAGCGCAGAGGCTCGACAGCCTCGGAGGCAAGATTCTGAGGCTTAACCCCGACGGCTCCGTCCCCGGCGACAACCCGTTCCCCGGCTCGCCCATATACAGCTACGGGAACCGCAACCCACAGGGCCTAGCGTGGCACCCCGAGACCGGGGCACTCTTCTCCTGCGAGCACGGCCCCAGCGGCGAGAACGGGTGGTACGCCCACGACGAGGTGAACCTCATCGAGCCCGGGCGCAACTACGGTTGGCCCGAAGTCATAGGCTACACGAACGACCCGAGGTACGTCTCCCCAGTCTACCAGACAGGTGACGAGACATGGGCACCCTCGGGCTGCGCCTTCGTGACCAGCCCCCGATACCCGCGGCTCAGGGGGCGCCTGCTCGTCGCCAACCTGCGCGGCGAATGCCTAGGCGTCATCACCCTCAAGCCCCCGGCCTACAGGGAGGTCGAGTCCGTCGAGACCATGTTCGACGGGGAACTCGGGAGACTGAGGGACGTCACGCAGGGGCCCGACGGCTACGTCTACCTCTGCACGAGCAACAGGGACGGCAGGGGGAGCCCACGCCGCGACGACGACCTGATCCTGAGGCTGAAAGAAGACTAGGGAACCTACTTCAGGTTCCCGAGCATCCTGAAGTCCTCCTTCACCGTGTTGAGGACGACGTGGGTGTTCGTCCTCTCGATGTCCGGCATACTCAGGAGCGCCTTGGGGAACTCGCTGAGCTCCTGCCTGTTCTTGAACTTCGCTATGACTATGCTGTCTATCTCCCCGGTGATGTCGTAGACGCCGCAGACGTAGGGCAGCTTGCTTATCGTCTTCTGGACCTCGATGAGCTTCCCGCGGGCCACGGTGATCTCTATGATGACGGTCAGCTCGTAGCCGAGCCTCTCCCAGTCGACCATGATCGTGTAGTCCTTGATGACGCCGGCGGACTCGAGGCGGGTTATGTGGTTGATCACGGTCGCTGTGCTTACCCCGATCGCCTTCGCCAGCTCCCTCTGGCTTCTCTTGGAGTCCTTGAGAAGCTCCTGGAGGAGCTTCCTGTCTATCTCGTCGAGATTGAACATCGCGTTCTTCTCCGTCCTTTGTGTGGTTAAAACTATACACGTGTATATGAAAGTTGTCATAAGATTAATATATGTAGAGTGATTAGGCTGATTTCATTAACTTGTGAGGAGCCGGCTTGGCGGGCGATAGGGGTTACGGGACGGCGGCGGCGATCACGGTCTCCATAATCTGGGGGCTGAGCTTCGTCGCGGCCAGCATGGTGCTCACCACACTTTCGCCGGTGATTCTCGCGACGGTGAGGTTCATCATAGCGGCGGCGATCTATTCGCCGGTCATCGTCTGGGAGTATCGCAGGGGGAACAGGCCTTCGCTGGCGGATCTGAAGGAGCTCGCCCTCTTCGGGTTTCTCAGCATAAGCATCTACTTCTGGCTGCAGTACACGGGCGTCCAGTACGCCGGGGCGGGGGTCTCCGCCGTCCTCGTCACGGGGCTGATACCCGTCCTCACGGGCCTCGCGGGCGCGGTCCTGCTCAAGGAGAGGTTCAACCTCAGGAGGGGCCTCGGGATCGCGCTCGGCCTGACGGGGGTCGCCCTCATCGCCCTCCCCAAGCTCATATTCGGCAGCGTCGACTGGCTCTTCCTCGTCGGCGTCGCCTGCCTCCTCGGGAACGCGGTCTGCTGGAGCATGTACTCCACCCTCAGCCGCCGGCTGATGAAGAGGATAGGGAAGCCGCTGATGGTGACGGCCTACACGACGCTCTGGGGCATGCTATTCCTCCTCCCCATGAGCCTGACATCGGACTGGGGCGCCCTCTCCGCCCTAACAACCAGCCAGTGGGTTAGCATACTCTATCTGGCCGTTGTCTGTAGCACCGGCGGCTACTTCCTCTGGAACTACGCCCTGAGTAGGACCGAGGCGGTCAAGGCTTCGGTGTGGCTTTACCTCGAGCCGGTGGCCGCCTTCATTGGTTCGTTCGCCCTTTTCGGCGTGGTCCCGACGCCGCTCACGATGCTCGGCGGGGCAGCCATACTGATAGGGGCGCTGCTCACCAGCCTATCCAAGCAGTAGCCCCATCAGCGCCGACGTCAAAAAGTATACATTTGTATAGTAAAAACTGGATAAAATATATATCGAACCTCCGCGGTATCCCGGGTATTATGACCAAGAGCGCGTTGACCCACCCCGACAGCGTAGAACCCATAATGGACGAAGTGAAGAAACACGATATACGATACATCCGTTTAATCATCGTCGACCTCAACGGCATGCCGAGGGCCCTGCTCATCCCCGAGTACGAGATGCCCAAGGCCCTCACCGAGGGGATAGGGATCGACGGGTCGAGCCTCGGGCTCGTCAGCATAGAGCACAGCGACCTAGCCGCCCACCCCGACCCGAGCACCTTCCTCACCCCCATGTGGGAGACCCCCGGCGTCGCCCTGATGTTCACCTACCTGAGCAACCCCGACGGCACCCCCTTCGACGGCGACAGCCGCGGCAGACTCAAGGCGACCCTCGACGAGATCGAGGCGAAGGGTATGGGGCTCAACACGGGGCCCGAGCTGGAGTACTTCTACGTCCAGCGGAGCAACGGCGGCATAGCCCCCTACGGCTCAGGCGGATACTTCTACCTCCCCCCCATGGACCCGACCGAGGAGATGAAGCTCGAGACCATGATGAACCTCGAGGCCGCGGGGTTCCAGCTCGAGAAGATACACCACGAGGTCGCCATGGGGCAGCAGGAGATCAACTTCCGCTACGCCGACGCGCTCAAGACGGCGGACAACGCCACCCTCTACAAGCTGGTCGTCAAGACGATCGCGGAGAAGCACGGCGCCTCTGCGACCTTCATGCCGAAGCCCTTCTGGGGCGCCAACGGCTCGGGGTGCCACGTCCACCAGAGCCTCACCGACCTCAAGACGGGGAGGAACCTCTTCGGCGACCGCGACAGCGAGACCGGGCTATCGAAGATGGCGTTCAGCTACGTCGCCGGAATCCTCGGCCACGCCAGGGCGATGAGCATGATCGTGGCACCACTCGTCAACAGCTACAAGAGGCTCGTCCCCCACTTCGAGGCCCCAGTCTATATTGCCTGGGGTCTCGGGAACCGCAGCGCCATAGTGCGCGTCCCCCAGTACCCAGGGGACAAGGCGAAGGTCACCAGGATGGAGTACCGCCACCCCGACCCGAGCTGCAACCTATACCTCGCCGAGACCGTCATGCTCAGGGCGGGCCTCGACGGCGTGAAGAGGAAGGCGGAGCCCCCAGAGATATTCGACGAGAACGTCTACAATGCCAAGGACCTGGAGACCCTCCCCGAGAACCTGGGGGACGCCGTCGACGTCTTCGAGAATGACCCCGTCGTCTCGGGGGCAGTCGGGGACTACATAGCCAAGACCCTCACCAGGGCGAAGAGGGCCGAGTACGAGGCGTACCTCAAGTACGTGGGCACCGACTGGGCGACGAGCCGCCCGAGGATCACGCCCTGGGAGATCGAGAGGTACCTGACGACCTGCTAAACCGGCGGGGGCACCCCATCTCCTCTATTTTCGCGGGGAGGTCCTCCAACTCCTCCACCATCCGCTTGTGCCACCTGTCGAGCATACCCCTTATCGAGGCCTTGAGCCTCTCCGGCGGGACCGCCTGGTAGACGAACTTGTAGCCGCCGAGGCCTATGAGCTCCTCGTCGCGCGTCGCCAGCCCCTTCTCCACGAGGGACTGTAGTAGCCTCTGCGTCGTCGGCCTGCTCTTGTCGAGCCTCTCGGAGACCTCCTGCACGGTGGTCCTGCCAAGGCCAGACAGGGCGCAGTACGCCTCCACCTCCGCCGTCTTGACGCCGAGGGCGCACCTCATCAGGTCGTCGGCGCCCAGCTCGGGGGCGTTTATCAGGCTCTGCAGCTCACGCAGCGACATGTGTTCAATGATGTTGAACACCTTAAAATATCTTTATATCCGGGGCGGGCAGACACAGATCGAACCGAAATGGCCGAGAAGAAGCCGATCGACGTGACGGACGCCTCATTCGGGGAGTTCATCGCGAAGAACAAGTACGTCGTCGTGGACTGCTGGGCCGTCTGGTGCGGCCCCTGCAACATGCTCTCACCCGTCGTGGAGCAGCTCGCCGAGGAGCACCCAGAGATAGCCTTCGGGAAGCTCAACGTCGACGAGAACAGGGCGATCCCGATGCGCTTCGGCATCATGAGCATCCCCACCCTCCTCTACTTCAGGGATGGGAAGCTCGCCGACAAGACGCTGGGCGCGCTCCAGAGGAAGATGCTCGAGGGCAGGCTCCTGAGGCTGACCTCGTAGCCTCACATGTTGCCACTGATGCTGTTCGAGACCCTGAGCAGCTCCAGTGGGTCTATCGGCTTCCGAAGGACCTCGTCGGGGTCCCTCTTGTCCGCGCCCTTCTCCACGTTACTCATCCCCGTGAGGAGTATGACGCTAACGCCGGGGAGCTTCTCCTTTAGCAGCCGGGAGAGCTCGTTCCCCCGCATGTCCGGGAGCTTGAGGTCGGTGATGACGAGCCTGAAGGGTGTAACCTCCGCCTTCTCGAGGGCCTGCCTCGCGGTGCCCGCCGTCTCGACGTAGAAGCCCGCGTCCTCGAGGATGAGCTGGAAGGTGTCTGCGAGGAAGCTGTCGTCGTCGACGATGAGGACGGGTATGCGCGTCCGTTTGATCGGCGCCCCTCCCTTCGCCTTCCCTCGCATCATGTGTAGCCTCTGGGGTTCTTGTTACGCGGTTAGCCGGGGAATATATAATATCGTTATGGATTTTTGATACAGATTACCCGAGGGCGCCATGGAGGAGATCATCTCCTAGGCGGATGAGATGCCCCTTCGGGGGCTCCCAGACGCGATGAGGGCTGGTACGAGGGTAGGCCGTGCTTCTTCGCGTAGCACACGCGGCTACGAAGCGTGCAAACCTCGATCCTCGGGTTGGGTGATCTTTAGTCACACGGGCTAAGTTCGCGAACGACCGCTCCTCAGCCCTGATCGGCTGAAAGGGTTTTATAGAGATGCGGTCGATCCGAGTGGATAAGCTGGCGCAATGGATGCTGGAGCTCATCGGCCTACTCGTCGCCTTCGCCGTCATCTTCATACTCCGATTCAGGAACTTCGACTTCGCCGGAAGCATACTGATCGCCGCGGGCATAATCGGCGTGACCTCGGGGAAGCCCCTCACGATATTCGTAGACGTCCTCGTAGAGACCGTCGGCGACAAGACGACGTGGGAGCTCTGCGCGGCGGTGGGCCTCATCACGGTCTTCGGCTACGCCCTGAAGGAGACGGGCCACATGGTGGAGCTGATAGACAGGCTCCGCAGCTTCCTCCCGAGCAGGTTCCTCCTCGCCCTCATCCCCGCCCTATTCGGGATACTCTCCATGCCGGGGGGCGCGCTGATGTCGGCCCCCTTCAACGAGCCCGAGTCGGACAGGCTCAAGCTCAAGCCGGAGCACAGGACCTTCATAAACGTCTGGTTCAGGCACGTCTGGTACTGGGCCTCGCCCATAAGCCCCTCGACTCTCCTCGCCGTAAGCATAACCGGCGTCGCCCTCAACCAGTTCATCGCCGTAAACTTCCCACTCTTCCTCCTGACGTGGGTGATTGGGTTCGCCATAAGCTGGAGGTGGATACAGAAGGAGGAGAAGACGGAGGTCAGGGAGCGCGACTACAGGGCGAGCGCCGTCGGGCTCTCACCCATATTGGTGACGGTCGCGCTGACGCTGTTGTCGATCCCGGTCTGGGGCGCCGTCCTGGTGGGGATAGGCATCGTGATACTCATCAGGCGCGTGGACGTGGGGAGGGCGGCGGGCTTCTTCAGGAAGGGGGTGAAGCTGGACATCGTCGCCGCGGTCTTCGCGACCCTCTTCTTCCGCTACATGGTGATGGCTGCGGGCAGCGTGACGCTCCTCCTCGAGAACGTGCTCTCCATGGGTGTGCCCCTCCTTGCGCTGCTGATAGTCATACCACTACTCGTGGGGACCGTCTCGGCGCAGCCGACGCTCGGCATAGGCATCGTCTTCCCCATCCTCATGCCGCTCGTGGCCCCCATAAACGTCTACACACTCACCCTCATCTTCGCCGGCATAGTCGCGGGCTACAACGCCTCCCCCCTCCACCTCTGCCTCATACTGACGAACCAGTACTACAGGTCGGAGCTCCACAGGGTCTACAAGTACCTGGTCCCCGGCACCCTCTTCCTCTTCCTCCTCATGGTAGTATACCACTCTAAACTCGCTGGGCTGTGGTAACCTCTTTAACCCCCCCGGGCGGAGTCTTATCCGGTCCGTTTGGGCGTCAACCTCACCCCGATAATTGAGAAGAGGGTGGTCACCCTCGAAGACCTCAGGGGGAGGAGCTTCGCCGTCGACGGCTTCGTCGTCCTCCACCAGTTCCTCGCGCTCGTCAGGGCGCGGGACGGGCAGCCGCTGATGGACGCCCAAGGCAGGACGACGAGCCACCTAGTCGGCCTCGCCTTCCGCACCACCCGCCTCATAGCAGACTACGGGATGAAGCTCGCCTTCGTCTTCGACGGGCGCCCTCCCCAGCTGAAGAGGGCGGAGGTCGAGAAGCGCCGAGAAATAAGGGCGAAGTTCGAGGAGGAGTACAGGGAGGCCGTCGCCGCGGGGGACTACAAGACCGCGATGTCGAAGGCCGTTATGACTGGGCGCCTCACCGGCGAGGGCGTAGCTGACGCGAAGAGGCTCCTCGACCTGCTCGGCATCCCCTGGGTGCAGGCGCCGAGCGAGGGGGAGGCGCAGGCCGCGTACATGGCGGCGAGGGGGGATGTCTGGGCCTCGAACAGCCAGGACTACGACAGCCTCCTCTTCGGCGCCCCCAGGCTCGTCCGCTACATCACCATACAGGGGGAGGAGTGGCTCCCCAGCAAGGGCCGCGCCCGCAAGCTACAGCCCGAGATCATAGAGCTGGAGAACCTCCTAGGCGTCTTACAGTTGTCGAGGGAACAGCTGATCGACCTCGGCATACTCGTGGGGACAGACTTCAACAGGGGAATCAGGGGGATCGGGCCGAAGACCGCCCTGAAACTCCTAAGAAAGCACGGACGATTAGAACAGCTTCCCACCGAGATCAGGGAGCAGCTACCCGGCGAGGTCGAAGCCATCAGGGACCTCTACCTTCACCCCCCCGCCACCGACAACTATAGCTTGGACGAGAAGCCAGTCCAGGAGGAGGAGCTGATCAGGTTCCTCTGCGACGAGAGGAGCTTCAGCAGGGAGAGGGTGGAGACGGTCATAGCTAGGATGAGGAGGGCGCGTGGGCAGAGGAGCCTCAAGGACTGGCTCGGGGGTGCCTAGGTTGTCGACCCCGTTCTCGAAGCTGGCGGAGCTCTGTAAGGCGCTGGAGGCGACTACGAAGCGCACCGAGAAGACCCGCCTCATCTCCGAGTTCCTGCGCCGCCTCGAGCCCGTGGAGATCGCCCCCGCCGTCCTCCTCGTCGTCGGCCAGGTCTTCCCCGAGTTCGACCCCCGCACCCTCGAGGTCGGGTGGAGCACCATGAAGCGCGTCCTCGAGAAGGGGAGGCAGACCACGCTCCTCAGGGACCGGCTCAGCATAGCCCGCGTCCACGGCACCCTAAGCGAGATAGCCCTCACCAAGGGGTCGAGCTCCCGCAAGCTGAAGGAGCGCCTACTCGTTGGCCTCATCAGCGACGCGGCGCAGGAGGAGGTGGAGATTCTCGTCAGGATCATCTTCGGGGAGATGCGGATCGGCGTCAACGAGGGGGTGATGCTCGACGCACTCGCTCAGGCCTCAGGAGCCCCGCTCCTCCTCGTCAGGCGCACCCTCATGCTCACTGGGAACCTCGGCGAGGTCGCCCTCGTAGCCCTCACCCAGGGGGAGAGGGGGCTCGGGGGCATCAAGCCGGAGCTCTTCGTCCCCCTCAAGCCGATGCTCGCCGAGACAGCGGACAACCCAGAGGAGGCCATCAAAGAGCACGGGGGAAAGACCGTCTTCGAGTACAAGTTCGACGGCGCACGCGTCCAGATACACCGCCTCGGCGACGAGGTCCGCGTCTACAGCAGGCGCCTCAGCGACGTGACGGAGAGCGTCCCCGACATCGTGAACCTGGTCCTCCGGTTCCTCCCCAAGGTGGGCATAATAGTCGAGGGCGAGATAACCGCCGTCGGGTCGGGGGGGAAG
>JAUYEB010000212.1 GCA_030691555.1 Candidatus Bathyarchaeota archaeon | reverse complement strand
CAGGATCATAAAGACGCAGGACCCCGAGGTCGACATAAAGATCGAGCCCGGCTACGGCTCCACGAAGGGCACCATCGACTACGCAATGATAGACCGCCACACGAGCATCGGCGACCCCAGGTGGTTCGAGCCCCACCTCGTCGAGTGGATGAAGAGGACGATGAACTGGAAGTTCATCACGCCCCCGGAGGAGCTCGTCTACACGGACACACACGGCGCCAAGATCGGGCCCAACACGGGCATCGTCCTCGAGCCAATGAAGATCATGGTCCCAGTGGGCAACCCGAAGAACACAAAGTGGCTCGAATCCATAGGCGTCGAGGTCGTGGAGGTCGAGTGCAGCAGCCTCGTCCGCCCCAGGAACAGCGGGAGCATCCACTGCACCTGCGGCAGCCTGGAGAGGGACCCCGAGCCCTGCGACTAGCCCGATTACCTTGCCCTGCTTTGCTTCTGGACGTTTGGCTCTATCAGAGTCCAGATCCAGTCGGCGAACTCCTTGAGGTTCTTCGTCTGTATGTAGACGTCCCCGGGGCCCCGTATGTGGGTGACGAACCCCTCGCCGCTGAAGATGGTCTCCTTCCACCCCCCGATGCGCTCGACGTTGTAGTTGCAGGTGTCGGCGAAGGCGACGAGGTGGAAGTTGTCGACGATGAGCTCCTGGCCGGGGGCGAGCTCGTGTTTGTCGATGGCGCCGAACGTGTTTATGAAGAGGTCGCCCTGCCCGGTCGTCTTGATCATGAATAGGCCCTGACCGAATAGACCCTTCGAGAATCCCTCCCAGCGGATGTCGAGGTCCACTGACTGGCTCGAGGCGAGGTAGCTCGCCTTCTGGATGATGTACCCCCTCCCCGGCTGGACGCCCAGCTTGGCGATGTCCCCCACGGGGGCGGCGACGAGCGCGACCTCCCCCGCGCCGCCCACGGCCGCGTAGTCGTTGACGAAGAAGCTCTGGCCCCCTATCAGGGTGTTCGCGAGGGTCCCGAGTATGCTCTTCTCCCTCTTCCGGGTCCTCACCTCGACGGTCGGCGTCATGTAGGTCATGGCGCCGGCCTCGCCGGTGATCTGCTCGCCCGGCTCGAGGTTCACGACAAGCATCGAGTAGCTCGGGTCGTACTTCACCTGATACTTCATCTTTGGTCTGATGATTCAGCGTTCGACCGACTTTTAAAGACGACAGAGGTATAATATGGACTATGTAGCTAGAGGTCCTCGTCCTTCCCCCGCCTGAGGGAGAGTATGAGCCCCTTCACGACGAGCCAGACGAAGTAGGCCCCCGGTATGAGCCCCACGACGAGGGCCACGATTGCGAGCGTACTCGGTTGCTCCGCCATGGCTATCGGAGTGACCCCCGTAAAGGCGGTTATAAAAGATTACTATCCGGATGCTAGGCGAGTGTGAGCTTCTCGTAGTCGCTGAGGCAGGGTGGCCCCTTCGTGATGTGCAGGCTCCGCTCGTCGAGGTCCATGATCACGGAGGCGAGGGTCTCCCCCCTCATGTCCTCCTCCATCGACTCGTCGGGGTGGGTGCAGACGCTGTAGGGCCTCCCGAAGTGGTCGCGGAGCATCTCCTTCACCCCCTCAACGCTTATGCGCCCCTCCCAGCGGCGGAGGCTGTCCTGCGTCCGCGTCAGCCGGTAGATCGTGTTTGGTATCTGGGAGACGAACCTGTCTCGGACGGTGAGGCTCCTCGCCCCTATGAGGTGGTTTGTGTGGGCGACGAATCCGTTGCTCGGCGTTATTATCGAGGTGTCGAGGGGGGTCATCTCGAGGTCGACGGCTACGCCGCCCGCCTGGGCGACTATCACGTTGGAGGAGACGCTCCGCCTCGCCGTGAGCACCGCCATCAGTGCCTGGTTAATCCCCGCGCTGTTCAGCGCCTTCCTGCACTGGACGAGGATCGGGGGGCACGGCTCGAAGGAGTCCCTGTCGCTGACCAGGGCGTTGAGGACGATGCCCACGCCCTTGGAGTTCACCCCCTTGTGGCCGACGGCCCCGGCCTCGGTGTGGAGGAGGACCCCCGGCTTCCCCTCCTGGTGGATCTCGAGGGTCACGCAGCCCTCCTTCATGCCTGGGCGGTAGTCCCAGTTCTGGGCGAGTATCGTGTGACCGTTGACGGTCGCGTCGGGGAGGGCGGCGAGGGCGGTGCACCCGTCGGGCGCCACCCTGACCTGGCTGAAGAGGAGCTCGTAGCGCGTGTTGAGGGCGAGTATCTCGTCGAGCCTGCAGCCGGAGCCCTCCGCAATCCCCTCGATCTCCTCGTAGATGCCCGCGTCGTACCTCCTTATCGGGTCCGCCGTGGACGCCGCCTTCCCCAGCGCCTCCTTCTTTGTCATGCCGCAGATGCGGCCCCAGAGGCCGAGGTAGTAGTCGACGTTGGCGCGGATCTGCCTCTTCGAGGCTTTTCCGTACTGGACGCCGCACTCGCGGGGGGAGCCGGAGAGAACTACGTAGGGGAAGGGGCCGGGCAAAACATCACCGCATTGGATTTGAGTCGAATAAGAATATATCATTTTCATTAATTAAAAATTAGGGAAAGAAACCTGCTATGCAATTAAGCTAAAAAAAATAGAAAAAGAAGCGTAAATATTCAATATTGAAAAATGTTTAAACTTTATATGTAAAAAACGTATTTGAACCATTAACAGGTCCTTTGATTTCAATTCTAGAGATATTAAATTCAGTTTCGATTTTTTTAGTCCCTAATGCACTACATACAGCGGGAAGTCTCTGAGACAGACCCATTTGAGTATGAATTTCCCCAGCCCTTACTGTGATCTGGTTTAACCCCTTTTTTCTAGCGGGGGAAACATAGTTATTGTATACAAATAACCTGATTTCATCTGCAAGTATCAATTTGATCCATTGAAAACATATTTAATTTACATTTAACTTTTTGTCCAAAATATCACTCCAATAAAATAATAAAAATTATTACAGGTCTTTCTGCTTCTCCTGCTTCTGCAGGTCCTCGGTCTCGAGCCTGTGGAAGAGGCTGCGGAGCTGCCGCTTCATGTTTGAGCGGTCCCTGCTGAGGCCGAGGGTGTCGGCGAAGTCGTCCGTCGTCTTCAGGAGCTTCGCCCTGCCCTTCCCCTTCTCCCTGTCGACGAAGCCGAGCTGGACGAGCTGCTTTATGTGCTGGTAGGCCTGGCTGCCGCGGGCGATGGCGACCTCCCTCTGCTCTATGGGCTGGTTGTAGGCGATGTAGCTGAGGGTTCGGAGCGGCCCCGCGGTGAGGAGGGGGCGTATGCTGAACTTCCGGGCCTCCCTCGTGTAGTCGGTCTTTAACTGGATTACCACCCTGTCTTCGGGGAGGTGCCGGACCTCGAGGGGGCTGCCGTCCTGCTCGTATATCTCGCCGAGGCGGAGGGTGAGCTGCTTGGCCTCCTGCTCGTTCTCGAGCCTGAGGTGGGCGACTATGGTGGCGAGGCTGAGGGGCCTGCCCGAGGCGTAGAGGACCGCCTCGAGGCGCGCGAGCCTGTCGTCCCTTCCGCTGCTCAACCATGTCACCTGTTTACTATGTCCTGACCGGTGTTTCCTATTAACTTGTGTGGATTAGACCCCTGCGGCGATGTCGCGCCGGTAGTAGAGGGCGCCCTTGACGGCCGGCGCGTCCGAGTAGACCCTCTCCCGCGCCTCGGCCACCGACCCGCCCCGGGCCAGCAGCGCCACCGCCCTGCTCCCCGTCGTCCTTACGACTCCTCCCTCCTCGTAGACGGAGGCGTAGTAGGGCTCCGAGTGCCTCAGCTTCCCGACGACGATGGGCTGGTCCCTCCTCGGGTTGTCCGGGTAGCCCTCGGGGACGACGTAGACGCAGACCGTCGCCTCCTTCTTAAAGGTCGGCTTGCTGAGCTTGCCTTCGACTATCTTGAAGCCGGTCTCTATGAGGGAGTCGTCGAGGAGGGCGAGGACGTTTATGGCCTCGGGGTCGCCGAGGCGGGCGTTGTACTCGATGAGGTAGACGCCCGCGTCGGTGTTCATGAATCCGCCGTAGAGGAAGCCGTGGTACTCGCCCACGGACTCCGCCAGCTTCGAGACTGTCGCCTTCATGATCTCCGCCCCCTTCCTCACGGCGGAGGCGGGGAGGTCGGGGAGGCCGTGGTCGGGGCAGCTGTAGCTCCCCATGCTCCCCGTGTTGGGGCCCTTGTCGCCGTCGTAGGCGCGCTTAAAGTCCCGGACGAGGGGCATCACCTCGACGCGCTTACCGTCGACGAAGGCCTGGAGGGTGAACTCCTTGCCCCCTAGCTTCTCCTCGAGGACGACGAGGCCGTCGTTCCTGATGCACTCGGAGGCGTAGTCCTCGACCTCCCGGGGCGAGCGGAGCTGTTCGCCGGTCAGCCTGACCCCCTTCCCGCCGGTGAGTCCCTCGGGCTTCACGGCCACGTTCGGGTGGTCCCTCAGGAAAGTCCTGACCTCGGAGAGGTCCCGGCAGACCCTGAACTCGGGGTTCCCCGGGATGCCGTTCTCCTGGAGGAGGAGGCGCGCGTAGCTCTTGCTCCACTCTAGGCGGGCGAGGCTCTTCCTCGGCCCCACTACGGGGACCCCGAGGGCGTTGAGGTGGTCGGCGATCCCCTCCGCGAGCGGTGCCTCGGGGCCGATGAAGGCTATGTCGACGCCCCTGAAGCGGTCGTAGTCGCCGTGCTTGTTGATGTCGATTATCTCGACGCGCTTGCTGATGGCCGCGATGCCGGGGTTCCTCTTGGACATGGCGGAGACGAGCTCCGCCCCGTCCGCGTGGAGCTTCTTGGCCATGGCGTGCTCCCTCGCGCCGTTGCCCACCAATAGGACCTTCATGCGACCACCTGGGTTCGATAGAAACACCCGCGCCGGGAAGAAAAGGGTTTACCGGGGCTTCGTGACCTCGCGTAGGGCCTTCACGAGGGCGACGGCCTCCTCCTCGGTGTTGTAGAAGTGGGGGCTTATGCGGAGCCCGCCGATCCTCGGCGCGACGTAGATGTTCCTGGCGAGTAGCTTCTCGCCCACCGCCTTGTAGTCGGGGACCTGGACGTTGACGTATATCCTCCGCTCCTCCTCCCTCGGGGTCTGGAGCCTGAAGTGCCTCTTCGTGAGCTCCTCGATGAGGGCGTTGTCGACGTCCCTGACCTGCCTCTCCACCGCCTTCTTCCCGTGGGCGAGGAGCACCCTCATCGAGTTCTCGACGGCGACGTAGCTGATCTCCTGGCGGGGGAAGACCTCGATGCGCTCTATGCCCTTGCGGGGCGTGTAGTCGTAGAGGGTGAACTCGTCGATGGTGTTCCTCTCCCCCACCTCGGGTGGGAGGGTCTTCTCGCCGACGTAGACGGGCTGCGTCGCGTCGATGTTGGGCTTGGATACGAAGAGGAAGCCGGCGGACTGGCCGTAGTGGCCTCCCATGAGCCACTTGTAGGTGCTGGTGGCGACGAAGTCGACGCCCCAGCGGTCGGCCTCCCAGGCGAGGCTGCCGACGCACTGTGTGCCGTCGACGACGAGCTTGGCGCCGTGGGCGTGGCAGACCTCGGCGAGGCCCTTTAGGTCGTGGAGGTAGCCGTTGAACCAGCTCGGCTGGTCGACGACGACCGCCGCGGTCCTGTCGTTTACGGCCTTCTCGAACTGCTCCAGGGTGACGACGCCCTTCTTGTTCTTTATGAACTTGGGCCTGGCGCCGCGGTCCCTCTGCTTGTTGACGACCGTGGCGGTCATGGGGTAGCTGAGGTTGGTGCAGACTATGTTGCTGCCCCGTTTGACGGGGACCATGCTTAGGGCGGTGTTGATGCCCGCGGTGGCGTTGGGGATGAAGGCGACCTCCTCCTCCCCGCCGCCGATGACCTCGGCGAAGAGCTTCTTCGAGTTTAGGCGGCGCTTCGCCCAGTCGGCGGTGCCGCTCTGCCAGGGGCGCTCACCGCGGAACATGGCGGTGACGTCGGCGACGTACTCCCCCATTATCTTGAGGGTGGAGGCGGGCGCGGCGCCCGTGGTGGCCGTGTCGAAGTGTATCTTACCCCTGAGAAGGGGCCAATCGTCCCTGAGCTTGAGAACCATGTGATCAGCTACAGCGCATTGCGCCGAAAAAACTTTGCAGGCAGGTCGGTCT
Organism: Candidatus Bathyarchaeota archaeon; assembly: GCA_030691555.1. Taxonomy (GTDB): domain Archaea; phylum Thermoproteota; class Bathyarchaeia; order TCS64; family TCS64; genus UBA8941. The sequence goes on along the minus strand of JAUYEB010000212.1, from coordinate 353 downwards.
GCCCAATCCCGTGTAGCCCATTTTTTAAGCCGAGAGGCAGCTTCTCCGTCGTGGTCACCCGGGGGAGCTACTGTCTCTGCGTGAGGGTGAAGAGGCAGACAGGGATCAGGGTCGGCTCCCTCGGCGCCATCGCCTTCCCCAAGGGGCGCTACGTCTACGTGGGCTCGGCCCTGAACAGCCTCCTACCACGCCTAGCCAGGCACCTCAGGACCAGCAGGGGGGAGGGGAGGGTCGCCCACTGGCACATCGACTACCTCCTACGCGAGCCCGGCGTAGAGATAGAGGCCATCTACGCCACCGACTGGGCGGTAAGGATGGAGTGCGAGATAGCCGCGAGGGTCGCCGAGAGGGGC
>JAUYEB010000134.1 GCA_030691555.1 Candidatus Bathyarchaeota archaeon | reverse complement strand
AGATCCGTCTTCACATGCAGCTTAAACCCGAAGAAGGACTCCCGGAGCCTCTTCGCCCACGCCCCATCCCGGCTCCGCCTCGTCAACGCGGCGTCTCCACGCGGCTTGCCGCTCGACTGACCCGGATCCGCCTCGATGATCTCTTTTTCCATGGTCACGCGGGCCGTGATGTCCCTATTGATTATGCCGAGTCCCTCCCCCACCTTGAAGGCCGTGATGTGCATCCACTTTCCAAGTATTGAGACCGATGGCTCGCCGTACGAGGTGAACGGCTTGCCCGTCCTGACGACGCCGAGGTAACCCTCGTACCTCTCAGTCTTCTCCACCCCGGGGGCGTTCACCTCCATCCTCTTCCCGATGAGGTCGGGCTTCCTCGTCCCCTTGGGATACAGGGAGAGCGCCGCCTTGTTGAGGTCGAGGAGAGTCAGGTTCTTGTCGTAGATGAAGAACCCGTCCTCCGCCGACTCCATGAAGGCCTGTAGCCTCTCGCTCTTCTCCCGTATCTCATGCTCCATGCGTTTCTGCTCGGAGATGTCCCTAGAGACGACGCCGAGACCTGCTCCGACCTTGAAGGCCGAGGCGGATATGTACGTGCCCGCCATGACGCCGACTCCTCCTCCCTCGCCGTACCACGACACGCCCGTCTTGAGCACCTTTTTGTACGCCTCGTACCATTCGGTTTCCTCGAAGCCGGGGTACAGCTCCGTTATGTGCTTCCCGATCAGGTCCTCTTCTTCAGTCCCCTTCGGGAAACGATTCAATACTGCTCGATTTATGTCCACGAGTCGGAGTTCGGAGTCGTAGAGGGAGAACCCCTCCGTGGCGGAGTCCATGAACGCCTCCAGCCTGCGCCTGATCTCGTCGGCCTCGCGCTCGAGCGCCATGTGAGCCGTGGCGTCCCTCGAGACGATGCCTATCCCGTCGCCAACCTTGAAGACCGAGGCGAAGTAGTACCTGCGCTTGACGACGTCGCCGGCTAGATAACCCTCATAGTTGTAGGGTGTGCCGGTCTTCATCACCTTCAGGTACTCTTCATACCTTGGCGTCTCCTCGACGCCGGGGTAGATGTCTCGAATGTGCTTCCCGATGACGTCGGACTTTGTCATCCCCCTCCGAAGCCGCTTCAGCCAGGCCTCGTTGACGTCCACGATTCTGAGCTTGGAGTCGTATATCGAGAAGCCCTCGGAGGCGGAGTTGATGAAGGCCGCTAGTCGCTCACTCGCGGCCTTTATGCCCAGGGTCCTCTCGTTCACCATCTTCTCGAGACTCGAGGAGTACATTGCCAGCTCCTCGTTGCTCGCCCTGAGCTCGTCCTCGATGCCCATCTGTTCAGTGTCGTCGTGGTTGAAGACGATGCTTGCGGGTCTACCCTTGTAGCTGATGATGGAGGCTGAGGCGTGGAGGACCCTAACCTCGCCGTCGGCCCTCCTCACCGAGTAGTGGAAGACCCCTGGCTCGCGTCTGCCGCCCTGCCGGCTCAGGGTCCTGCGCACCACCGGCTCCCTATCATCCTCGACGAGCCAACGAGTGATGCTCCCCCCGATGAGCTCAGTTGGGCTGCGCAAGCCCAGCATCTCCGCCATCGCCCGATTCGCGTAGACTACTTCCGTACCCTGGATGATCGAGACGCCCTCCCTGTTGGCCTCGATGCTCACCCGGTAGAGCTCGGAGGTGCGGTGCCTCTCCGCGGCCTGCCTTATCCTCCTCGCCAGAACCTGGTAGTGGGCCAGGTCCTTCTCCTTCCTGACGTAGTCGTCGGCCCCCGCTGCGAAGGCCTGGCTCGCCACCTCCTCGCTCCCACGGCCCGTGTAGATGATGAATGGGACCGTGCTCGTCTTCCTCACCTCAGCGCATAGCTCGACGCCGTTCATCCCCGGCATCTGGTAGTCGGAGACCAAGCAGTCGAAGGGCTGCTCCAAGAGAAGGCTTAGCGCCTGGGACGGCGTCTGTGCCGCAGTTATCACCAGGGTGGGGTCGGCGCCCACGAGGCTCAGCTCCGTCAGCTCCCTCTGATGCTCCTCGTCATCGACAAGAAGGACAAGGACCACGTCCCCGCCGCTCTTCCCGGTTTGGTTCCGCACTAGAGCTCACCGATTATATTAGTAAACGATGCACGGCGCCGGTTATTAATAATCATCTGGGACGCGTGGGGAGCCCTAAACGCTCGGGATCCACGATGATCTCACGGGGGGCCTCTACTTCCAGTCGCCGAGGGCCTTCCTCGCGTCCACGATCTTGCCGAGGTGGTAGGCGTTGTGCTCGATGATCAGCATTATCTCCCTGAGGTACGTGTTCTCCGTCTGGGGCACGCATGATAGCAGGTCGATCTTCGCGTCCCCCGCCAGCCTCGCCGCCCGGTTCAGGTCCCTGAAGAACCCGTCCACGGTCGCCTTCCACTCGGCCTCCGACGGGGCGTGCCCGGGCTGCGGCCAGAAGCCCTCGGGCCAGTTGGGTGGCTTCCAGTCCGGGTCGAGTGCGAAGTCGAGGAGGTCCTTCTGGGCCAGCCTCATGTGTTCCAGCTCCTCGTAGATGGAGTGGTTCTCCTCGCGCACCCGCACGCCCCTGCAATCGGGCTTGACCCCGTCGAGCGCCTTCTTGTAGGCGACGAAGGCCTGTCCACCCTTCAACGACTTCACGAGATGCTCCCTAAACGCGTCCATACCCATCCCCTCGTTTCAGCTGCCTAGGGATAAAATTCGTCGACTGAGTATATAGCTGGTGCCGAAACCCGGCGTGGAAAATAAGGAGGCTATTCCTTCCAGCACCTGGCGACGTCCTCGCCGCGGCAGAACCAGACGCCCTTCTGCCTCATCATGTACTGGATGAGCCGCTCAATCATCATGATGCGGTGGGCCTTCCCGCTTATGTAGGGGTGCAGCGTCAACGTGTAGACACCGTTGGGGACGTTGTCGTACATGTAGTCGAACTCCTGGCTCCAGATCTCGAAGACCTCGGAGGGGGTGCGGAGGCCGGGGTTGAGTGGGGCCCTACGGTACTCGAAGTGGGGATAATCGTCCATGACCCAGGAGATGGGGAGCTCG
>JAUYEB010000069.1 GCA_030691555.1 Candidatus Bathyarchaeota archaeon | reverse complement strand
CCGCTCTTTATCGCCTCGTAGAATATCTCAACTGCGTAGTCCGTCGTACCTCCACCGGGTGGAGCGACGTTGCTAATTATGCCCGGAAACCTCGCCCCACGCACGTCGATACCGTATTTATGATAGTAATAGTTGCCGAGGAGCTCCCCAGTCACCTTGGTGATACCGTACATGGTCTTGGGCCTCATCACCGTCTCTTGAGGGGTCTTGTCGCGGGGGGTCTCCGGCCCAAAAACCGCGATCGAGCTCGGATTAAAAACGCGTTTTAACTTACGAGTTCTGGCGACCTCTAGGACGTTGTATAGGCCGTTGACGTTCACGTTCCAGGCCACGTTCGGTCTCTGCTCCCCCGAGGCGGATAGGAGGGCGGCGAGGTGGACTATCGTGTCGACACCGTATTCAGCGACAATGGCTTCAAGCTTCTTGGCATCCGTAACGTCGAGAAGCTCGAACGGTCCATCGTCGAACGAGGGACTCCTTAGATCCGATGCAACGACCGAGTCCTTACCATACACTTCCCGTAGCCGGGGAGTGAGCTCCGAGCCGATCTGCCCAGACGCGCCCGTAACGAGAATCTTCTCTATGTCGCCGCCCAAAGAAACCCCACAGGGATATTTCTTTCAATTTAATCTAGATAACACCTTCTATCGAACCCGGAAAGTGTTAAAGGTCCTCAAATCGACTCAACCCTGATACTCATGAGGGACCCAACAGCCTTCCTAGCGAGCGAGTATAAGGAGCTTGTAGACAAGGCACTTGACTGGAGGCTCAAGACCATACAGGGCCCCAGCGAACCCGTCGCGAAGGTGGATGGGAGAGATGTGCTCATACTCTGCAGCAACAACTACCTGGGGCTCACGACCCACCCCAAGTTGAAGGAGGCTGCGATAGCCGCCACCGAGAAGTACGGCGTAGGGTCCGGGGCCGTGAGAGCCATCTCGGGGAACATGGACCTGCACATGGAGCTCGAAAAGAGGCTCGCAGGGTTCAAGAACGCCGAGGCCTCCCTGACCTACCCGACCGGGTTCCAGGCCAACTCTGGGCTTATACCTCAACTCGTCGGCGACGGGGACCTTATTGTAAGCGACGAACTCAACCACGGGAGCATAATCGATGGCGTACGCCTCGCGAAGGGGGAGAAGGCGGTCTACAAGCACAACAACATGCAGGACCTCGCAAGGATCCTGGACGAGGCCGAGAGACACGCGCCACCGTTCAGGAGGATACTCGTCATCACGGACGGCGTCTTCAGCATGGACGGCGACATGGCGCCGCTAGACGAGGTCGCCAAGCTGGGAGCAGAGCACGGCGCCATGGTCTACGTCGACGACGCCCACGGCGAAGGCGTACTAGGCGAGGGAGGCAGGGGGATAGTTAACCACTTCCACCTGAGCCACCGGAGCGTACACGTGGAGATGGGAACCTTCAGCAAGGCCTACGGGACAGTTGGTGGCCACATATCGGGCTCTGAAGACCTGGTCAAGTTCGCCTGGAACAAGAGCCGGACGTGGCTACTGAGCTCCTCAAACCCACCCCCCGTCGTCGCAGCGACGATAGCCGCCATCGACGTCCTCCAGAAGGAGCCCCAACACGTACGATCCCTATGGAAGAACACGAACTACTTCAAGAAGGCGGTACAGGACCTCGGATTCAACACCGGCCTCTCACAGACCCCCATCATCCCCATCATAGTCGGCGAAAGCCAGACGGCGAAGGCACTGGCCGACAAGTTGTATGAGAGGGGCGTCTTCGTCGTCCCGATAGTTTTCCCAATGGTTGCGCGTGACAAGTCGAGAATCAGGGTTCAGATGAGCGCCAAGCTCACAAGGGAGCAGCTCGACGATGTCCTTTCGAAGCTCAGTGATATAGGGAAAGAGTTAAAGATAATTCGGTGAAATATCTTCCCATTTTTTCTATAAATTCATATTTTCGTCTCTTTATTATATTGCAAATATTGTAATTTATTTGAAAAAATCGGTTATTGGTTTTCCGCCCCTCTTCTTCAGGGCATCCGCGCATACCTGAGGGGATAGAGCCTTGAACTCGTATCCCAGGGTGGCAAGTACCTCCAGCGCCCCACCGGCTAAAGAGGGTGCGACGAGAATAGCCCTGACCTTCCTGCCCTTGTCGTGCTGGATAACGTCCATGTACTTCTTCAGCTGGAGGACGGCCTTCTTCGTGGCCTTCACCCTTTTAATCTCCACGACGGTCAGGACGTTGTTCTTGTCGACGCCGAGGATGTCGATGAAGCCCGGGTCCACGGGCCTCTCGCTCGTTATCGGCCTGAACCCTTCCTCGAGTAGGGATGGCTGGAACAATATGGCTTGCTGCATGTCGCTCTCCGAGGCGTAGAGGTTGAACTCCCCGGCATCCTTTAGGTCCAGGATGGAGACCATCCTGAGGCTTGAGAATGTGATCTCCATGACTTCGTGGTCCTTCCTCCGATAGATCCTGACCAGTAGACCATCTGCCCCCAATCGAGTCTGGTAGAGGCTCCCCGGGGGCTGCCAGTTCACCGGCGAGTAATCCTTCGGTCGATGGACGAGCGCCGAGCCGTCGGGCTTCAGGATCACCAAGCGCTCTCCGGCGCCCAGGCTCGAGCTGGCCCTCCCGGCATATTCCACCGTGCATAGTCCAGCGGCTATCACCATTTTCTTGTGGGATATCCCCGATTTAACCACGCTCAGGGCCTCGTCTAGGGACGGGTTCTCGAATACGATCTGTCTCGGCTGTTTCTCCAAGGGATTAACCTACGCTCGTGACTATCGTTGTCCAGGGGGCGTTCATCTTCTGATCAGTAAGCATCAGGTCGTTGGTGGCGCCCCTCAGCATGAAGGTGTTGTGGCCGGGGTAGATCCGGTCGGGCTTCTCCGAGATGAGGCGCTTTATGCTTGACTTCCACTTGGGGAGGTCGAAGCCGGGGCCGTTTATGAATCCCAGTCTGCCGGTCGTTGAGGCGATGTCTCCGGTGAATATGCCCTTCTTCCCATCCCTCTCGGTGATGCTCAGCGACATGCAGCCGGGCGTGTGTCCAGGGGTGTGAAGCACGTTAATGCCGACCTCACCGACGGTGATACAGTCGCCGTCTCGCACGGTCTCGTCCAACTTGGGGGCCTTGAAGTTGAGCCCCCTGTCCCTGGCCATGTCCATGAGCACGTTTTCGTCGAGGTTCACGATGGCGCCCGCCTCGTCTTCATGCGCGAGGAGTTTACACCGCGTCAACTGTTTCAGCTCGTGGGCACCGCCAATGTGGTCGAAGTGGCAGTGTGTCAGGAAGGCGACCTTCAACCTCTTCGTGTCGAATCCGTCGAGCCTGATATTCTCAAGGATCGTCTTGACGCCGGAGCCACCACCAGTGTCCACCAAGGCGAGGTCGCCACCGCAATCGATCAAGTATGTGTTGCAGTCGCCGGCAGCGGATATTCCATAGGCCGAGCCCCCAACCAAGAAGGCCGAGTCTGTAAGCTTCATGGGAAACCAGATCATTTTCCGAGTGTTAGATTATAAATTGGTCGGATACCTAGGGGAAAAAGGCATGGACACGACTACTGCCCATGACCCGTGTTCGATCACCCGATCCGCCAAGAGAAGCCACGTTCATTTTGCGGCCGATTTGCACACCGACTGAAACACTCGCATAGGATCGGTGTTAGATCGGTCGCTCATGGTAAGGCCTTATAAAATGTATACCTTCAAGATTAAGGCCACACTCTATGTCCAAGAAGGGTGTGAAAAAGGGGAGTGGCATAGCCCCACGGTTGCCATCAGGTCTCGGGGTTAAGCTCCTTGAACTGGGCGGCTAGCTTAGGGAGGTGTTTGATGTTGAACTCTTCCAACTTGTCCGGGTGGGTTAGCTTGACGTGGAACCTCACGCCCCCCGGGCTCGCCGACTTCCTAGGACAGTAGGGGCAACTGTACTCTTGTGCTTGGGTGCTCATGGCGTGCTCTCTCCGATTGAAGAACTACGTAGGTGGTTATAATAATTTTCTCGAAAATCTATTCCGATCCTCATCATGGTAGGATTTAAAAGTGCACAAGAATCTAGACCAAGTCAGTGGCCACATTGAGCAAAGACGAGTCAAAGGTAATCTGGCTCACCTGCCCCGACTGCGGTTCCAAGATTGGGATAATACTCTCAGTCGGGAAGGCGACGGCAATCACTCATCGAGCTGAACAGCAGGAGGAGGAGTCGGAAGCCTGGCCACCGTCGAGCTTTGAAGAGAAGCTCAAGGCAGCGGGTATCGACACGAGCTTGTTAAACGTAGAGGAGGGGGAGGAGGCCGTCCTAGTGAGCCCGAAGAAGTTCTTAGGCGACCTCTGGGCACCTATAAACGAAGCCATGCGCTCCCTAGGCGGCACATGGATCAGAGAGGGAAGAGAGAGCCGCTGGGAAATCCGTAAAACGCCTCCACAGTCATAATCACAATAAAAGACGCTTTTTTCGAACTATTTTCAACGAGAATAGGTAGGGTAAACACCGTTTAAAACATGGCGAAAAAACGCTGACAAGCCTTTATCAAACCACGTAGCGACATATTAGTCGTGCAGACCTTAAGCGCCGTCTATAGCGAGGGACGAATAGTTGTACCCGCACAAAATGAGGCCGACAGCCTCTATCAAGACGGTTACGGCACACGGACGGCACCAAGAACTCTCACCCTCGAGCCATGCGAGGCGCTATACCTCGTTGAGAAGGATAGGCTCACGGTCATTACAGAAAAGGATCGACGGCCTACCTCTTTCCAGCAGCTCCTCGATAACGAGCTCGAGAGAGATGTCACACTATGGATAAGGTACATCGTGTACAGGGACATTCGCGGTAGGGGCTTCGTCACGAAGTCCTCGAAGGACACGAGCGTCAGCTTCGTGGTTTATGATCGCGGGAGCTACCTGAGGAAGCAACCCAGCTACGAGGTCTACACCGTCTACGAGGGGATGCCAGAGACGATTGGGCACCTCGAGGATCTCCTGAGAAAGGTGGGCGAGTCCGAAAGATCCCTTAAGCTCGCCGTCGTCGATAGGCGTGGGGAGATAATATACTACGGCCTAGATAGACTACACTTCGAAGAGCTAGGACCGGATGTAACAGAGTAAGTTCTTGCGCTCCACATTGACCTGGTTGCCGGTCTTCATGTCCCTGACGGTTACACAGCCCTCCGCGAGTTCTCTTTCGCCAACTATGATAACCTTGCTCACCTGCTTCTTGTTGGCATAGTCTAACTGTTTTGAGAGGCGTCGGCCCAGGAGATCGAGCAGCGTCGCCTCCCCGGCTTCCCTAAGCTCCTGGGCGATCTCGATGGCTACCCCCTGCACCTTTTCGGAGGTGGGAGCAACTAAGACATCGACTCCTAGCTTGACATCCCTGAACCCGTTCTTCATCTCCAACAGCGGGACGAGCCTATCTATCCCGAAAGAGATGCCGGTGGCTGGGGCGGGGGCACCGCCGAAGAGCCCTATAATCTCGTCGTACCTCCCTCCCCCCGCTATGCTCCCGTAGTCCTCATAATCCTTGGCGGACACCTCAAAGACGGGTCCGGTGTAGTAGTCGAGGCCCCGTGCTAGGTTCAACTCGACCACTAGGTATTCGGAGTATCCGAAGGGCTCAGCATATGTCGCCATCTTCTCTAGGGCGAGGCAGCCTTCTAACCCCTTTGGGGAATCCTTCAACCCCTCTCGAGCCTTTAATAACACGTCTTTTGGTGTACCAGTAAGAGAAAGATCGTCAAGTAATTTTTTAGCAGCGTGTTCTTTGATCCCAAGTTTCGAAAGCTCAGCTACTACGTCGTCCTTACTAATCTTGGTGAGTTTATCGACGGCGCGTATCGCATCCAGTATGTACTCGTTCGGAGCTCCGGCCTTTTTTATGAAAGCCTCCAGGATTCGCCTGTCGTTGAGTTTTATAATGAATCCACTGAAGCCCAGCTTCTCCAGGCAGCTGACCGCGGTGGCTAGCACCTCAGCATCGGCAATAGGGTCGCTTACACCCACGACGTCGGCGTCCGCCTGCCAGAACTCCCGGTACCTCTTCTCGCTCGGATTCTCATATCGCCATACGGGGCCGATCGCGTATCGCTTGAAGGGCATCTGAAGTTCCCGGTGCGAGGCCACCACGCGCGCTAGGCTCGCTGTCCACTCGAACCTGAGCCCGAGTTCCCTGTCAGACTTGTCCTTGAAGTAGTAGATCTGGTTGATTACATCCGCCCCACTCTTCACCTTCAGCAACTCCCAGCTCTCGAAGGCAGGGGTGCCGAGGGGCTCGAATCCGTAGGTCTCGTAAACCTCGCGTATCCTCTCGATGACCCAGTTCCGTTTGTACATCTCCTCCGGGAGGAAGTCTCTGGTCCCTCGTGGTGGCTGGTACATTTCGACCGAGCCTATATCGAGGTGGTGGCTTGAAAAAGGTTCCGCGGCTACTTGTTTCCGCCTATGAACTTCTCGATCTTCTCGACGGCGACGATCGTGCGATCCTCGAGCTGCTTGTTCAGGGCGTCGAGCTCCTGGAGGGTCATATGCTGCTGGTTACTCCTCGCCCAGTCGGTGATGTTCTCCCACTGGGCGCAGTAGGTCCTGTAGACTACCTGTATCTGCGTCAGGTCACCCACTGTCTGCTGAATTATCAACTGCGGCTTGAAATAAAACAAGCCGATGAAGCTGGCGACGCCGATGCCTCCAAACGCGACGGAGTATATGTCGAGGCTCCGCGACCAACTGTAGAAGACGGAGTAAAGAAACATCAGGGACCCTATGGCGACTACGATTAGATTGATGTAGAAATTTACCCTGAAAGCCCGCTCGGCGTGCTCATGCGTCCTGAAGAATAGGTCGTCGATACGTTTCCAGTACTGCTCGCTCTCCTCGGGCCTCTGGGGGAGAGCCTTCGTGATCTTTTCCATGGCTTTCAAAGACTAATTACTGGTTCGGATATTAATGGTTATGTTGGGAAAAATTGGGGGATCCTAAAGAATGGATCCGATTCCTACTCGATTGCGCCCCTGAGGAATGGATAGAGGTCAGCTACTTGCTCCTGTACCATCGTCTGGTAGTATTGGTAGAGTATGCTCACCGCGAGCAGTGCGCCCAT
>JAUYEB010000224.1 GCA_030691555.1 Candidatus Bathyarchaeota archaeon | reverse complement strand
CCGAGCTTCACCGGAGGCGAGTACCTCTACGACTTTGGGGACACGGGTTGCATGACGCCTCTGCTGAAGATGTATACCCTCGGCCACGGCTTCATCCCGGACCCCATCCACGCTGGGGGTCTCCGCTACCATGGGAAGGCGCCCATCGCGAGCCTCATGGTTAGGGAGGGCCTCGTGGAGGCCCGGGCTTATAACCAGGTGGAGACGATGGAGGCGGCGACCGTCTTCTTCAAGGCGGAGGGGATTCTGCCTGCGCCTGAGTCCGCACACAGCATCAAGGCCGTCGTCGACGAGGCCCTAGAGTGCAAGAGGACTGGCGAGGAGAAGACCATACTCACCCTCCTCAGCGGGCATGGCTTCTTCGACATGAAGGCCTACGAGAGCTACCTGTCGGGGACGATGGAGCCTTTCACCCTACCCAGGGACAGGATAGCCGCCACGATGAACGGCCTGAGGCAGTACAATCCATGAGGACGCTTGACAGGAGGAGGTATTGTGAAGAGGATTAGGGTCGACGCCGAGGCATGCGCGGGATGCAGGACATGCGAGCTCGTCTGCAGCTACAGGCACGCGGGTAGGTTCAGCCCTAGCCTCAGCAGGGTCACAGTCATCAAGGAGGACAGGCTCGGCCTCGACTACCCCGTCATGTGCCACCAGTGCAACCTCTGCACCGCCCAGGAGGCCTGCCAGACGGGCGCCTTCACTCGGAACAAAGAGGGCGTAGTCGAGGTGGAGGCAGGCAGATGCACGGGCTGCGGAGCATGCGCAGCCGCCTGCAGGTACGGCGCAGTGAAGGTAGCCGACTCCCTCGCCCTGGCCTGCGACCTATGCGGGGGAGAGCCCACCTGCGTGGCGCGCTGCCCGACTAAGGCCCTCGGCTACTCCGAAGGCGTCGGCGAGCCCGAGCCACCTGAGACCATCTTCGCGGCCCTGCTCAGGAGGTGGGGGATAGATGGGTAAGCTGTTCGGCTACGCCGGGAGGGTTCTACGGATAGACCTCTCCGACCGTGAGGCAGAGGCACAGCCCCTGGAGAGGAGCCTCGCCGCCTCCTTCCTCGGTGGGAGGGGGTTCAACTCGAAGAGGCTCTTCGATGAGGTCAAGGAGGGCACTGATCCCCTAGGGCCGGAGAACAGGGTCTTCCTCGCCACGGGGCCCCTCGTGGGGACCATGTTCCCCACCGCCTCCAGGCTCAACGTCTCAGCCAAGTCTCCCCAGACGGGCATCCTAGGCGACAGCAACGCGGGGGGACACCTCGCCGCCGAGGTCAAGTACGCGGGATACGACCAGATCGTACTCGAGGGCAGGAGCAGGGAGCCGGTCTACGTCTACATCGCCGACTCGGAGGTCGAGTTCAGGGACGCTGCCCACCTGAGGGGCTTGGACATCTACGAGGTAGACGAGGCGATAAAGTCCGACTTGGGAGACAGGAGCGTCCAGACGCTGATAGCAGGCCCAGCCGCCGATAACGGCGTCAGGTACGCTGGCGTCTACGCGAACCTGATGCGCGCCGCGGCCAGGACCGGGATGGGTACCGTGATGGCGTCGAAGGGCGTCAAGGCACTCGTCGTGAAGGGCACTGGCTCCGTGGAGGTCGCGGACCCGACTAGGTTCGAGGGACTCGTGGATGAGATCAACGAGGAGATATATGCCCATGAGCAGTACGAAGGGAGGAGGAGGATGGGCACGACCCGCATCCTCAGGATGGCCAACGACGCCGGCTTCCTTCCCACCAGGAACTACACGTCGGGCGTATTCGAGCACGCCGCTGAGGTCTCGGGCGAGCGCCTTGCGGAGGAGTTCAATGTCAAGACCAGGGGCTGCTTCGCCTGCACCATCCCGTGCAGCAGGTTCTACATCGTAAGGGACGGTAGGTTCAGGGGGTTATTCGGCGAGGGCCCAGAGTACGAGGCCCAGGGGAGCTTCACCAGCCGAGTAGGGAACAGGGACCTCGCCCTGGCGCTGAAGGCGAACGACCTTTGCAACAGGCTCGGACTCGACGCCTTGACCACCGCGGGCTGCATAGCCTGGGCGATGGAGCTCCACGAGAAGGGACTGCTGAGCCGCGAGGAGGCGGATGGCCTCGACCTCTCATGGGGGAACGGGGACACTATCCTGACCCTTATCGAGAAGATCGCACACCGTGAGGGCTTCGGCGACTTTCTCGCTGACGGTTCTAAGGCAGCTGCCCTCAGGCTTGGCAGGGGTTCCGACTTCACCATGCAGGTGAAGGGCCTCGACATCATCATGGCCGACCCCCGTGGCCTGAAGGGCTTCGGTCTCGGCTACGCCGTCGCAAGCAGGGGCGGCGATCACCTTAGGAGTGAGCCCTTCGTCGAGCTGAGCGACGACCCGAAGAAAGGCGCCGAGATGTTCGGTGTCCCTGAGGCGACGCTGCGCCTCGCCAACAGGGGGAAGGGAAAGCTCGTCAGCTACTTCGAGGACTGGTGTGCCGTCATCGATGCATTGGAGGTCTGCAAGAACATCATGCAGAACATGGAGATACTGACCTTCCCTAGGGCTGCGGAGGTCATGGAGGCGGCGACGGGGCTCATCTTGACTTCCGGGCAGATCAGGGAGGTCGGCGCCAGGATCGTGAACATCGAGCGCGCCTTCAACGCCCGTGAGGGGATGACGAGGAGCGACGACTCCCTCCCCAGGAGGTTCAGGGAGGAGAGACTCACTGAGGGTGCGAGCGCAGGCACCGTCTTCGACCAAGAGCCCCTCCTCGACGAGTACTACTCTGAGCGTGGATGGGATCTGGAGACCGGTCTGCCGACGAGGGGATCCCTTGAAGGACTCGGCTTAGGCTACGTCGCCGACGAGCTCGAGGGGCTCGGGAGACTAAAGAGGTGAAGGAGGTGAGAAGATGCAGGATTTGAAGGTGAGGGTTAAGGAGATCAAGGGGCACTGCGACATCATGCGTGAGGGCGACTACTTCATCGTACGCGGAAGCAAGCTGAGCATCCCCGAGAGCCCATACTTCTGCTACTGGGCGATCCAAAGTGTTGCGCCGATGCTCCCCGCGAAGCAGAGGAAGATCGACGAGCAGGGTGACTGGATGGCAAC
>JAUYEB010000265.1 GCA_030691555.1 Candidatus Bathyarchaeota archaeon | reverse complement strand
GAGAATATGGCTGAGATCAGAATTCGGTGGGCTACTGGGAACCGCCGTCGTTAAGGAGCCGGGCTACCTAGCCCTGAAGCTTCTTACGAGAGGCGTGCAGGTCATACTGCTCGTCGACTATGCAAAAAACAACTTCGTCCTCATGGATGGAAGCCTCATTACGGGTCTCCGAACAGGGGCCGCGGGGGCGTTATCGGCGAAATACCTGGCGAGGAAGGGCTCTAAAACCGTCGGGGTCCTCGGGACAGGATTCGTGGCTAGGCACGCCCTGTGGGCACTGTGCGAAACGATGAAGATTGAATCCGCTAAAGTATACAGCAGATCCAGTGAGAATAGGGTTCGTTACGTTAAGGAAATGGGGGAAAAACTCGGGATAAAAATTGACGCGGTCACGTCCCCCGCTGGGGCAGTTGAGGATACCGACATCATAATAACCGGCACAAAGGCTGACAAACCCGTTCTACAATACGAGGACGTCTCACCCGGGGCACACATAGCGGCCCTAGGCAACCAACCCGAGGTGGATCCGAATATCTTCCTTAGAGCCAACGTATTCACGGAGTTGCTGGCACAGAGTAGGCTGGAGGGGAAGCTGAGCTACGCGATCAAAGCAGGAGTCGTGGATGAAAACGTTGTATTCCCCGAACTAGGGGACGTGATCACCGGGAAAAGACCCGGGAGGATGTCTCCCGACGAGATAACTCTCTACGACTCTCAGGGGCTGGTCGCCCACGACGCCGTATGTGCCTGGGAGGCATACTCTCAACTCTCCGAGAGTGGAAAGGGTCAATGGGTTGACCTAGATTTCCAGAAAGAATTTCCGAACTACTAGATGAATGCACGCGCAGCACATGATATTAATCTAGACGTCCAATTTTAGGCGAGTAGAATGTATAAGCCCACCCTCAAGGATGTTCTGGCCGCCCGTAAGCGGATACAGCCCTACCTGGCGAAGACGCCCCTACGCGAGTACAGCGCACTCTCGGAGGCGGTAGGCGTCGAGGTGTACGTCAAGCATGAGAACCACCAGCCCACGTGCGCCTTCAAGATCAGGGGAGGCATCAACCTCATCAGCCAGCTGAGCACCGAGGAGAGACGCCTCGGCGTGATCACCGCCTCCACCGGGAACCACGGCCAGTCAATAGCCCTCGCGTCGAGGATGTTCGGCGTGAAGGCGATAATATGCGTCCCGAGGAACCCGAACCCCGACAAGGTCCGCGCCATCAGGAGCTTCGGGGCGGAGATAGTCGAGGAGGGGGCGGACTTCGAGGAGGCGAAGAACAACGCGGAGAAACTCGCCCGCGAGCGGGGATACAGGTACATCCACAGCGGGAACGAGCCCCACCTCATCGCCGGCGTGGGGACGATCGGCCTCGAGATGATAGAGGATCAGCCGGACCTTGACGCGGTCATCGTCCCCGTGGGCGGGGGCAGCGGCGCTTCGGGGGTCTCCACGGTCTACAAGGCCATGTCCCCCGAGACCAAGGTCATCGGCGTCCAGGCGGAGGAGGCGCAGAGCGTCTACCTCAGCTGGAAGAGTGAAAAAATGGAGAGCACCGGGAAGTCGAAGACGTTCGCCGATGGGTTGGCCACGAGGAGCGCCTTCGAACTCCCACTGGAGATCATGAGGGAGAACCTCGACGGCTTCGTGCTCGTGTCGGAGGAGGAGATGAGGGCGGCCAACAGGCTCTACGCCGGGAAGGCCCACACGATAGCGGAGGGGGCGGGTGCGGCCTCACTCGCGGCGGCCATCAAGATGCGCGATGAGCTGAGGGGGAAGAGGGTGGGGGTGGTCCTGAGTGGAGGAAACCTCACCGCGGACATGCTCCGGGATATTTTAAAGAATCCTTGATCGGGAGATTCTAGGTTTGTACGCGACGGATCATGTCAGGGTTATGCTTTGTGGACGACCTCGCCGTCGAGGATCGTCATCCAAGCACGTCTCCGCTTGATCCCCGCCTTTTGCTGTTCTATGGCCCTGGGTTCGGTGCCCCCCAACTTGAACCAGTTACCCCTGAGGTCCCCGTCGAAGATGGCGATGTCCGCCAACTTCCCACGTTCGAGGGAGCCCTTAATGGCTTCTTCACGTGTCACGTAGGCTCCCTCGAGTGTGAAGCAGCGGACCGCCTCTTCTAGGGTTATCCTGCTGCCGGGTTGGGGGTGGTTCACGGCGGACCATAGTCCGTATAGTGGGTGGAATGGCATCCCGTCTGAGCCGAAGGGCATGTGGAAGCCGAGGTCGAGTAGGCGCCTGTAGGGGTTTCCCCTCGCCAGCCTCTCGGGGCCGACTCGGATGTCGTACATGCCGCCGGGCCAGGCCCACTCCCCGACGAAGTTGGGCTGCATCGAGGCGATCACTCCCAGCTTCCTCGCCCTCTCGATGTCGGCGTCGATGGGGTACTCGAAGTGCTCGATCCTGTACCTGTGGTCGGGGCGGGGCTTGGCCTCGAGTGCCTCCTCTATCCTGTCGAGGGCCTCGTAGCATGCGCGGTCGCCGATCGCGTGGATGGCCACCTCGCCCCCCTTGGCGTGCTGCTCCGCCACGACCCTCTTGTTCCTCTCCTGGTCGCCGACGTACACCCCGCATGTTGCGGGGTTGTTGGAGTATGGCTCGAACATGAGGGCGGTCTGGGCGCCGGCGGAGCCGTCGATACCTATCTTGAGGGTTCCCAGGGTCAGCCACTGGTCGCCGGACCACTCGCGCGGGTACCACGTCATCACGTGGCAGCGGAGGTGTAGGTCGTTCTCCCTGTGTGCGTCGATGTATGGTTTGGTGGAGAGGTGGGGCGCGGATTCGTCGGGTCGGCTGCAGTCTGTGACGCCCGTGCAGCCGAGGCTGTGGGCGAGGGCCACGGCGTCCCTGATTCCCTGCCTGAGCTCCTCGTGGGTGGGCGGCGGTATGTGGGGTGTGACCAGACCCCTCGCGTCCCTGAGCACGCCGGTCGGCTCACCGCGCTTGTCTCGGTCGATGACGCCGCCCGGGGGGTTGGGGGTGGTCCTGGTTATCCCGCAGGCCTCCAGGGCGCGTGTGTTGAGGGTTATCATGTGGCCGCAGATTCGGGTTAGTGCTACGGGGTTGTCGGGGGAGACTTCGTCGAGGTCGTGCCTGGTGGGGTATCTTCCCTCCTTTAGGTTCTGGTCGTCCCACTGACGGCCCTGCACCCATTTGCCCTTGCCTATTTTCCTCGTCGAGATGTAGTCCCTGAGACCCTCCTTGATCTCGCCTATCGATCTTGCGTCGATGAGCTGGAGGTGTGTTAGGGAGTACCCCATGCCGAGGAAGTGGGTGTGTGAGTCTATGAGGCCGGGCAGGACTGTCTTCCCGGTCGCGTCGATCGTCTCAGCGCCTTCGGGGACCTTTACCTCGTTTCTCTTCCCGACGGCGGTTATCTTGTTGCCCTTCACGATTATCGTCACGTCGTTGAGGGCGGGCCTACCGGTGCCGTCTATCAGGCACCCACAGAGGATCGCTTTCGTTCCGATTGGTTGTCGCCGTTTTTTAGTTGCGTGAGTGTTCTTAATACTTACGACCTTCGAAGGCTCGACTACGAGGTATTGATTCAGACTCTGGTTATACTGATGTTTCCACAAGTCTAAAATCGGGTGGGGCGTCGTACTATCAGTGTTTTCGGGGGAGATGCTTGAAGCTCGGTAAGGTCATCCTTGAGCGGTCGCGGGACCCGTCGATCTATGGGAAGGTGGTCTCCGAGCTGCACCTGAGGCCGCCGGTGGTCATCAAGCCCAACTGGGGGACGATAAACAACTTCACTGAGGCGGCGGTGCTGGACGGTGTCCTGTCGGCGATCGGCGGGGAGGCGGTCGTCACCGAGAGCTACGGTGGGCGAGGACGGAGGACGCCCTCAACGGCAAGAGGATAGGCTCCTGCAATAGGGCGGACCTGAGGAGGAGCGACGAGTGGTTCCTGAGATACTCGGGGATAGGCAACGTGTTGAAGAAACACGGCGTGGAGTACCTGAACGTCACCGAGGAGGTCTGGGCGAGGCGCGTCGTCGAGCCGGGGACGATCAGGAAGATGGCGGACGGGTTCCCGCCGGTGCTCTTCGAGGAGATGTACGGGATGGTGCCGGAGAGGCTGTTCGAGCT
>JAUYEB010000181.1 GCA_030691555.1 Candidatus Bathyarchaeota archaeon | reverse complement strand
ACCTCACTGCCTTCCTAGGCTACGAGATAGGCTTCGGCGTCACCGGGTCGGAGAAGGTCGGGGTTACACTGATCATCACCGAGGGATTCGGCGCAAACCCCATGAAGGAGGAGTACTTTAGGCTCCTCAAGGCGCACGGTGGGAGACTGGCCTGCGTCGACGGCACCACGCAGATACGAGCCAGGATGCTGCGCCCGGAGATCATCCTCCCCTCCTGATCCGATCTCAGGTTTATGAGAGGCGTCTCCCCACGAGTCTGAGGCGACTGGGTTGACGGAAACGATACGGCAGAAGGTCGTTTTCACGAGGCCTATAGATGTCTACGAGGCCTACCGGCCTAGTCGTAGGGGAACTTGCCGAACCTCGACTCTATGCTTAGGCTGTTCTTCCCGCCGCCCCTCTCGCAGCGCCCTATGACCTGCGCGCCGAGGCCGAATCCCTCCGCCACATCCAACACGCGTTCGGTCGATGCGGGGTCGACGACGAACTCGAAGCCGACGCCCATGTTGAAGTCCTGGTACATCTCCCTCCACTCGACCTTCGCCTCCCCCTGTATGAGGTGGAAGATCGGGTCTGGCTCCGGGAGGCCGTCCTTGACGTAGCGGATGTTGCTCGCGAGGCGGAGGCACTTGGTCTGGCCCCCGCCGGTGTTGTGGACCATCCCGTGGACGCCCGAGCCGACGCTCTTCACGACGGCGGCGGCCACCGGGGCGAAGAGCCTGGTTGGTGACAGGAGCGCCTCGCCGACCGTCGACCCGAGGCCGTCGGGTTGGTCGTCGATCCTGAACCTCCCCGTGTATCTCCCGCGGGTCGGGTGGGATATCTCGGGGTACTTCGCCAGGTAGTCGGGGGAGAGTAGGCAGGTCCTCGCGAGGGTGTGCCCGTTGCTCATGATGCCGCTGTTAATCGCGGTCTCGTACTTCGATCGGCCGCCGCTCCTCAGGCCTATGATCACGTCGCCCGGCTTGATCCTCTCCCCCGTGATCACCTCATCCAGCTTGACCCGCCCGTAGATCGTGACGCAGACATCGAGGGTCCTGAGGAGATCGGGGAGGTCCGCCGTTTCACCGCCGGCGAACGATATTGGCACGCCTCCGCGTGCGAGGGCGTCCTTGCACTCGGCGAACCCATCGGCGAGGGCGCCGAGCATCTTAACCCTGTCGATCCCGAGCGTGTTGAAGGCGACGTAGTCCACGAAGCTGATGGGTTCCGCGCCGACGCATAGGACGTCGTTTATGTTCATCGCCAGGGCGTCTTGGGCGAGCCCCTTGAACCACGAGGCGTCCCCGCTCTCCTTGTACATGATGTAGGCCTGTATCGGCTTGCTGCCGGCGGAGTCGGTGTGCAGGACGATGCCCATCTTCGGGTCGGATGGGTCGCGCTGGACGACGCAGAAGGCGCCCGGGTAGAGGTTGTCGACGGCGCCCTTGAAGCGCTCGATGCCCGGCTTCCTAACGTCGACCCCAAGCTCCCTGTAGCGTGACCCCAAAGTAGCCTCACCTTTGAGACAAAGGGGCGCCGCTCGACATAAGAGGATTAGGGCTCAAGCGGGACGTCCATCGACTCCTTGACGGCGTCGAACACCATGCAGGTGAGAGTCTTCGATATCCCCTGCACCGTGCGGAGCTTGTCGACGACGAACCTGCCGACCGAGGCCACGTCCTTCTCCTTGACCTTGATGAGGAAGTCCCAGTCGCCGGTGATTATGTGTATCTCCTGCACCTCGGGGAACCTACCCACCTTCTTGGCGATCTCGTGCTGGTCCAGGTCCTTCTCCGCCCCCTGTGGGCGGTACGTGAAGCTGGCGAATATGAAGGCGGTCGTGGGGCGGCCGAGCTTCGCCGCGTCCAAGGTGGGCTTGTAGCCCTTTATGACGCCGACGTCCTCCAGCCTCTTGATCCTGCTGTAGACCGTTGTTATTGGCGAGTCGATCTTCGCCCCGATGTCCTTGGCGGAGACCTTCGCGTCATCGACCAGCATCCTGAGTATCTCGCGATCCTTATCATCGAGATTGACAGTCGACATTAGAAAAAATACAATGCGTTAAGACTATTTAAGTGTTATTTCGTAACTATTACATGTTTTTATGGAATAATTTTATATTCGACCGCGGTTACGCCTAACTCCTACAACCGGAGTACAAAAAGATGGACAAAGCGCAGCTGCAGACACATTTACAGGCGAGGTACAGGGACATCAAGAAGCCCGAGGTAAGGGCCGTCATGAAGATACAGGACGAGATACTCTCCGCACTACGCGACCAACTGAGGGGAGTTGGCTTCATCGAGATACTCGCCCCCATAATCGGCCCCGCCACGGACCCCGGGATCAGGGGCGCCAGCCAGGTGAGCTTCGACTACTATGGCACCCAGTTCAAGATCATGAGCAGCATGATACTCTACAAGCAGATGGCCGTCAACAGCTTCGACAGGGTCTTCGCCCTCAGCCCGAACATCAGGCTCGAACTAGACGAGACACGCGAGACGGGTCGCCACCTCGCGGAGTTCCGCCAGCTAGACCTTGAGGTCGCCAGGGCGAGCTACTTCGACGTGATGGCGATCGGGGAGGCGATGGTGACAAACGCGGTGAAGAGGGTCATGGTGAACTGCTCCGACGACCTTGAAGCACTCGGAAGGGAACTCAAGGTCCCCAGGCCCCCTTTCAAGAAGGTGACTCACCACGACGCCGTCGACATGCTCACGAAGAAGGG
>JAUYEB010000174.1 GCA_030691555.1 Candidatus Bathyarchaeota archaeon | reverse complement strand
AGCCAGGATGGGCCACGAGGTCATCCCGGTAGCCGGCCCCAACCGCGTCAGCTTCGGGAAGGGGCAGATAATCCTCAGGAACCCCAAGACCGGCGCCCTGACGGCCGGCTCGGACCCGCGGGGCGACGGACAGGCCCTCGGGTGGTAGCGGGGAGCAGGACCGGCCCACCGACTACTATCTGACCCATTCTCAAACTACCGACGCCCATGTCCCACGCGGCTCAGGGAAGCAGCTTGAACCCCATTCTTCGGAAATGATCGTCCATTGTGAAGGCCTGATCGATCCCGAGGTGCTCCATCAAAGCAAAGGAGGCGCAGTCTGCGAAGCTCAGCTCCTCGCTCCTCCTGAAGAGTTCCCAAGACCTCCTGAAGACCTCGTCGTCGATCCGGAATATCTCTATGAAGTTCGAGTTCAATATCGCCTCCCCGGTCGAGACCGCGAGTTCGTGCCGCTTCAGGGTGCAGTTGATGAATGTCAGGGTCTCGTTGAGGACGTACTCGGTTGTGACGAAGCGCGTGAGGGGTATCTCCCTCCGCAGTATCCTGCTCATCACGTCGGCGGCTTCGGCGTGGGAGGCGTCTCTCGTGTTGATCACCGCAACAATCGCCGAGGTGTCGAGGAATACGTTCAACGCGTCTCCCTGTAGATTGCCTCCTCGATCTTTGAGGAGTCGGTGACCACGCCGGTGTCGATGGGCTTGAGCCTGAAGAACGGGTCATCCTCTATGGAGGTCTTATCCGTCACCCAGCTCTTCACGGCCTCCCTTACGCCCTCCTTTATGGTTATCCGCCGGGCCTCAGTGGCCTCCTTCAGGAGGCGGTAGAGCTTGTCGTCCAGCTCCGTCTGGATGTTCTTCAAGGTCTCAACCAACTAAATGTAACTGAAACATGTAATAAAGCTGGCGGTGGATTCAGACCCACTTCACCCTCGCCGGCTTCTTCGGCGGCACCTCCGGCTCTCCCTTAGGGTAGCCGAGGAGGATGGGGCCGTATATCTCATCCTTCTCCCCAAGCTCAAGCACCTTCACCGCCACGGAGTCGTCTTTGACCGGGGAGCCGAAGTAAACATAGCAGCTCCCGAGGCCGAGGCTAGTAGCCGAGCTTCTCCCCGACGAGGAGCATCCTGATCTTCCGGAGCGGGCTGGTCTCCCTCTCGAATATGAGGAGCTTCCCCACCGCGCTCCCCGGCTGCCCAGCCGCCTTCATGCTCCTGTCCTCGAGGGGCAGGCAGTGCTCCCACACCCTCTTTATAGCCGTGTCAAGGTCCGGAACTATTTTCTGCGTGCCGACGACCCAGACGACGTTCGGGGAGCTGTAGGCGTAGCTCGGGAGCTGGCTCCCCGTCATGCTGGCGACCACCATCTCCCCCGTCTCCGCCACGGCGTGGACGCTGCCGAGGAAGTACTGGGCGAGGGACGACCTGGCCCGCAGCTCGTAGCGCCTCACCGGGTCGGTCACCCCGGTCATCGTGTCCTTGAGGTTCCTCCAGCCCCTGCCCCCCGACTTCACGAGGTCCAGGAACCCAATCTCCGAGAGGGTCGTGGAGCTGCCCATCATTATCTCCGCCCCCTCCGGCACCAGCTCGGTGACCCTCCTCAGGGCCTCCCCCCGGTCCTTTAGCAGCTCGACGGCGATGTTCCTGGCCCTCAGCGAGTCCATGGTTCTCGCGACCGCCGCGCCGCCTGCGAGTTCGTCCCAGCCCAAATCCTTCACTCTGGGCTTTCCGTTAGGAAGGCTGTCCTATATACCCAAGATATCGCCGCCCTACCCCAAATTATAATTCCCGAGGGCGGCGGTATTGAAGCGATCAGCGTTGGAGTACAAGACCGGCGCAGAGTTCGCCAAGAGGCTCGACGGGGAGGACCCGCTCGCCCCGTACAAGGGGAGGTTCTACATCCCCGAGAGGGAGACCCTCGACATGGGCGGGAAGACCAGGTCCGTCAAGCCCATCATCTACATGGACGGCAACAGCCTCGGCCTCGCCTCGAAGGACGTCGAGGAGGAGATGAAGGCCGAGTTCGAGAGGTGGAAGAACCTCACCACCCGCCGCAGCGGCATCGACAAGAAGGCCGCCGAATACCAGGCGAAGCTCGTCGGCGCCGAGGCGGACGAGGTCGTGGTCACCGGAGGAGCCTCGATAAACATCCACGCACTCATCTCAACCTTCTACAATCCCAAGGGCAGGAGGACCAAGATCATCGGCGACGAGCTCAACTTCAGCAGCGACATCTACGCCCTCGCCGGGCAGATACGCCTCAAGGGCAGGGACCCCGAGAAGGACCTCATCGTCGTCAAGAGCAGGGACGGCAGGACCATCGCGGAGGAGGACATCATCGCCGCCATGAGCGACGAGGTAAGCGTCTGCCACCTGCCCAGCGTCTACTTCGTCAGCGGCCAGCTACTCGACATCAAGCGCCTCACGAAGGCGGCTCACGACCACGGCATCATAATCGGCTACGACTGCTGCCACAGCGTCGGAGTCATCCCACACAGGTTCCACGAGTGGGGGGTCGACTACGCCCTCTGGTGCAACTACAAGTACATGAACGGAAGCACCGGTGCCATCGCGGGCCTCTACGTCCACCGCAGCCACTTCGGCGAGACCCCCGGCCTCCCAACCTGGTGGGGGAACAGCCCCGGCAACAGGTTCGACTTCAAGGCTGAATGGACCCCGACGGGCAACGCCGCATCGTGGCACCTCGGCAGCAACCTCGGCATAGGCTTCGGGGTCTCACCCGTCTACGCCAGCAGCAAGATGATAGTAGACGCCGGCCTCGACAGGATACGGGAGAAGAGCCTCAAGGCCACCGACTACCTCATGTTCCTCATCGACGAGCTGCTCAGCGAGAAGCCCTACAACTACAGCGTGGGCAACCCCCGCGAGGCGGAGAGGCGGGGTGGCCACGTCGCCGTCGAGCACGAGGAGGCGCGCAGGATAAGCGAGGCGCTCACGGCCCGTGGCGTCCTGCCCGACTTCCGTCCACCGACGACCATACGCCTAAGCCCCATCCCCCTCTACACCACGTACCAGGAGGTCTGGGAGGTCGTACAGCACCTAAAGGCCGTCGTAGACAACAAGGAATACCAAAGATATGACGCCAAAAAGAAGGAAGCCTATTAAGAAATTTGACTTTCGAGCCCTCATCAAATCCTTTTTAAAAGAATTTGTCATGGACGCTCTCTATATAATTGCTCATCGAGTTTGGATGAGTCCGTTTTCACCCCTGTATTCTTTGGTTTCAGCCTAAAGATGGGGTCTTCTGATAGCTGTTCTCTATCTCTAACCCAGTCAATTATTGCTTCTCTCAACGCTTTTTCTATCGCTATACCAATTTTTTCCGAAGTTACCAAGAGTTGCCTGTATTCCCGCTCATCAAGCTCGACTTGAACTATCTTCCCCATAATCTTCACCGATTCACCCGTTAAGAATCAATCATCTACACAATCCCTTCCTCGAAAATTTCACCGTTATGTACCCCCGGCGGTAACCACACACATCTAATAAACTCCCCGCGAATTTTATCAGCCATGAAGCTCGCAGCCCTCTTCTCTGGGGGTAAGGACAGCACCTACGCGGCCCGCCTCGCCGAGAAGGGTGGGCACGAGGTCTCCATATTCGCATGCATGCGCCCCGCCCGTGGGGACAGCTACATGTTCCACGGCGTCAACATCCACCTCGCCCCCCTCGTCGCCGAGGCCCAAGGCAAGCCCCTAGCCTCCGCACCCAGCAGCGGCGAGAAGGAGAAGGAGGTCGAGGAGCTCAAGCACCTAGTCGAGCTACTCGACGTCGAGGGCGTCGTCTCGGGGGCGATAGCCTCCAAGTACCAGCGCGACAGGGTCAACCAGATCTGCGCCGATCTAGGCATCACCCACCTCTCCCCACTCTGGGGGAAGGACCCGCAGGAGCTGCTGGAGGCCGAGATAAGGTCGGGGATGGAGATAATCATGGTCCACGTCGCCGCCAACGGCCTCGGCAGGGGCTGGCTCGGCAGACGCATCGACCTGAAGGCCGCCGCGGAGCTGGCGAAGCTCAGCGAGCGCTACGTGTTGAACGTCTGCGGGGAGGGCGGCGAGTACGAGAGCCTCGTCGTGGAAGCCCCCTGGTTCGGGAAGAGGCTTGAGATCGAGAAGGCGGAGGTCGTCTGGGAGGGCACGAGCGGCACATACGCAGTCAAGGGGGCCCACCTCGCCCCCAATCTACATAAAGGTTAAAAACACCCCTCCTAATCGTTGAGTCTCAGAGGAGAGCGCGGTGAACGCCCGCCAAACAGCCTAGGCCGAGAGGCCCACAGCTCAACCAGTCGCTCCCCCGCAGTTCTACGCAGACAACCACCGCGAGGGGATAGAGGTCTTCACCCGCTCCACAAGGAAGTAATGA
>JAUYEB010000124.1 GCA_030691555.1 Candidatus Bathyarchaeota archaeon | reverse complement strand
GGGACGCCGATGAACGCCAACCAACTCGCCTCCGCCCTAGACGTGGACTACAGAACCATCCGGCACCACTTGGACATCTTGGAGAAGAACGAGGTCGTCACACCGACAGGCGACAGGTACGGCCTCGTGTACTTCCTCTCCCAGAACATGGAGAAAAACTACGCCGTCTTCGAATCGATCTGGAACAGAATTGGAAAAAGCGAGAAAAGCAACGCGAGAGATGAAACAACAGATGGATAGGAGATTAAAGCTGGTCTTAGTTGCCTTAGCGGCGACGGTCCTAGTCACACTGGAGCTGCAGGCATTTACACCCAACCTATACGACATGTGGGAACCCAGACACATGGGGGGAATGATGGGCCAGCCCATCCGCGGAGACCTAGAGATATACTATACAGCCAAGATCGTCCTATCCTCGGTAAACACAGTGCTCCTACTAAGCCTCCTACTAACCTACATCGGCATCTACAATGATATCCGCTCCGAATTCAGCCTAGGGCTCATAATCTTCAGCCTGGCGCTCCTACTCTACTCCCTCACCTCTAACCCTCTCCTATCCAGCTACTTCGGCTACGCCGGGTACGGCCTCGGGCCCTTCGCCATGCTACCGGACCTCTTTACCCTGTTGGCCTCCACGATCCTCATATATCTCAGCCTTAAGTGACGCGTCGAAGCGGCGAACCGGCTACTCTAAGATGACTCAAATCATGCATTAAATCTGGCCAAGAAAAGGTTAAGAGAAATAGATTATCGCAAAGTATGCCGTATCTCCACTTTTCACATATACCTTGTTGATACAGTAGACGAGGGTATTGAACCTCCAATGTGGGGGTTTCCCGGAATTTCACTGGTTTACGTTTGAATCGGGTTTCACAAGTAGTCACAAAGGCCGGTCCGCTTCATCGTGGCGGTATTGTTGGTGGGCCGGGCCGGACTTGAACCGGCGACCTCCGCGGTGTGAACGCGGCGTTCCACCAAGCTAGACTACCGGCCCCCAGCACCACTAGGGAACCCGACGCAATAAAATCCTTTTCGCCCAAGATGAGACGCCTCTGTAAAACGTCTAAAAGTGAGGGCGGATAACCTAATCTAAATCTTACGCGCAAATAAGCCCCCCTTTTATACTCTGAGGACTAAGGGAGATAAGTTTAAAATAGATGGATGAGTTGCGTAAGAGAACGACATGGTCGTAAAAGTAGCCACACCGGTCGAGATCGTTGACGGAGTAAGCTTCCGCCTCAGGACCGACCAGATCGTCATCCTCGATGGCCTGACAGCCCCTCCGAAGAGCAGTGAAAAGGAGAAGAAGGCTATGGCCAAGCTTGGCGAGCTAGTTCTCAAGAAGAAGGTCGCCTACGAGGGCCACAGCATCGACGCCTTCGGCCGAACGAAGGCGTCCGTGAAGTATGAGGACGGAACCGACGTCAACAGGCTGATGGGCGAGTTCCTCGCCACCCTATAGCCCCAGGCACCCGACTCTTTCTAAACCCCCAAAAATTTCCCCCGGAAACCGTTAAACACCGAGCCCGACTCGGATGATCCATGAGCGACTTCAACCGGCAGAGGGTCGATGAACTCGCCGCGAGGCTCAGGAGTCGCCCGCACCCAGACCGGCTGCGAGAGCCTCACTAGGTTCAAAAGGGACCTCGTGACATACCCCGTGAAGGAATAGGATGGACCTACTCTCACCCCTCACAATAGCGGGTGGCGCCCTGATCGCCCTCGGCATCTACTACATCGTGTTCTGGTGGAGCTACTGGAGGACGAACTACAACGGGAAACTTGTAACTGGGGGGCC
Organism: Candidatus Bathyarchaeota archaeon; assembly: GCA_030691555.1. Classification (GTDB taxonomy): domain Archaea; phylum Thermoproteota; class Bathyarchaeia; order TCS64; family TCS64; genus UBA8941. The sequence continues at coordinate 1,151 of JAUYEB010000124.1, read as the reverse complement.
CTACATGATCGTCCGCCACCCCTACTACCTCGGCTTCCTCCTGCTGACGACCGGGTTGGTCGTGATCGCGCCGCTCGTCGAGACAATCGGGCTCGCCGGAATCTCTTGGGCCGTGATAATCGCCCAGACTAAGAGTGAGGAGGAGGAGCTACTGAAGAAGTACGGTCACAGGTACAAGGAGTACATGGAGAAGGTGCGCTGGCGCCTCGTCCCAAATGTCTATTAGGGAACGCCGTTTTTAGGCGGGTCCGGTCTCTAGCCCATCTTCCTGAAGGCGTCCTTCGCGGCGCCGCAGACCGGGCAGACCCACTCCGCGGGTATCTTCTCGAAGGGGGTACCGGGGGCGACCCCGGAGGGTGGGTCGCCCTCAGCCGGGTCGTAGATGTAGCCGCACACCGTGCATTCCCATTTGTCCATGGTAGATTGCTCGGAGCCCCCCGATTTAAAGGGAACGAGGGGATGGAATCCCGGAGATCGGTGAATGAAAAAAGAAAAAAATGTTGGGACTATTCCTTGACGGTGCTGATGTCGTGGACCTCGACGGCGCCCAGGTACATCTCGTTGAGCTGCGGGTGGTTCGCCAACACGTCGGCCCTGCCTGAGAACGTGAACCTGCCTCCACGCATCATGTAGGCCTTGTCGCCGACCTGCAGGGCACGCTTGGCACGCTGCTCCACGAGCACGATGGGCAGCCCGGTCGTCTCGGCCATCTGCTCCAGCTGCTTCATGACGTCGTTCACGAGCTTCGGCATCAGTCCAGCGGTGGGCTCGTCGACCATCATGAGTTTCGGGTCCCTCATCAGCACCATGCCCTCCGCGAGCATCTGGCGCTCACCGCCGCTCAGGGTTCCGGCGGCACGGGGCATGTACTCCTTGAGCCTCGGGAACAGGTTGAAGACGAACTCTAGCTTGTCAGAGTACATCTTGGAGCTGTTCACCGTGTAGGCCGCCATCTTGAGGTTGTCCTGGACGGTTAGTTTGCTGAAGATGTTTCCGGTCTGGGGCATGTATCCGATACCCAACTTTGTCCGTTCGTAGGCGGGTAGCTTGGATATGTCCTTCCCCTGGAAGAAGACCTGGCCGGAGTATACGGTGGCAAGACCCATGATCGCCTTGAGCAGCGTCGTCTTCCCCACCCCGTTCGGGCCCAC
>JAUYEB010000295.1 GCA_030691555.1 Candidatus Bathyarchaeota archaeon | reverse complement strand
AGCACGACGCCGAAGAGTATCTTCGGGTCACGTATGAGCTCCTTTATCTCCTTGTAGACTATGCTCATGAAGTTACCCAAGCTGAGTCGCCTCCATGAAGACCTGCTCCAGGTTCACCGCTTTATACTTCGCCTTTAGCTCCGCAGGCGTTCCCTGTGAGATGATCACGCCCTCGTTGATTAGCGCCACCCTGTCGCACAGGTACTCGACCTCTAGCATGTTGTGGCTGGAGACGAGCATGGTGACCCCCATCCTCTCGGCGTAGTCCTTGATCATGCCGCGTATGTGGTACGCCTGGATGACGTCGAGGCCGGAGGTTGGCTCGTCGAGTATCGCCAGCCTCGGCTTTATCATGAGCGCCCTGGCGATCAGGAGCCTCCTCTTCATCCCCCGGCTGTAGTCGTTCACTCTGTCTTTCAGCCTCTCGCCGAGGCCGCTTATGTCCCTACCAGCCTGAACCATGGACTCGAGGGCCTCCTTATCGTGCGCGTAGAACCCCGCCATGAACCTGAGGTACTCCTCGCCGTTCAGGTACTGGTAGGCGCCGGCGTCCTCGGGGAGGTAGCTGAGAATCTCCCTCACCTTGCCGGCGTCCTTCACGACACCGTGCCCGAATACCTCCGCGGAGCCCGAACTCGGGCTGATCAGGGTCCCCAGGATGCGGAGCGTGGTCGTCTTGCCCGCCCCGTTGGGCCCAATTAGCCCGAATATCTCATTCTCCTCGACCTCGAAGCTTGCACCCTTGAGGGCCTCAAGATCGCCGAAGCTCTTCCTGAGGTCGCTAACCTTGACCGCGAGCCCCATCAATCGTCTCCTCTTCTGCCTCAGATTCGATATTCACGATTTAAAGCTTCTCAACTAGATGAAACGCGGGACATGCGTCACGGTTTTATCCAGGGTCCCAAGTAAATGGATTATAAAACTGTATCACGTCTCGATAAACCACTTATAAACAGCGGGAAACGGTCCCGTGGACCTACTTTGCAGACCCCGCTGCTGGGAGCCTCCTCTAGCCAGATAAGGGTACTCCACGTAGACGACGAGAATTACCAGCTAGAGACGGTGAAGATGTTCCTCGGCCAGATGGATTCCTCGCTCCAGATCCACTCAGCCGACTCTGCTCAGGAGGCCCTAAGGCGGCTCGATGAGATCGGCTTCGACTGCGTCGTGACCGACTCCAACATGCCCGGGATGAACGGTCTCGAACTCGTTAAGAGGATCAGGGAGAAGTTCAGCGTGCCCATAATCCTCTACACGGGTCAGGGGGGCGAGGAGGTGGCGGAGAAGGCCTTCGCCCTCGGCGTAGACGACTACATCCGTAAGGAGTTCGAGGCGAGCCACTATCAGCTCCTCTCGAAGCGGATTAGGGCCGTCGTCGAGAAGCGGCGGATGGAGAAACTGTACCTCAGCGTCGCGGAGGACACCAGGGACGCCTTGAGCATCAGTATTGGGAACACGATAGTTTACGCTAACCAGGCCCTGGCCGACCTCGTGGGCGTGAAGAGCCCACAGGAGCTGCTCGGGGAGGACGCCATTAACAGGATCGGGCCCGAGATGCGCCTCTTCGTCAACGCGATCGCCCTCCAGGGGTGGAACAACGAGACGGGTTCACGATCGTACGAGTACGACCTTCGGAGGGGCGACGGGAGGGTGATGCGGGTCGAAACCTCCGCCTCCTTCATCGACTACAACGGCGTCAGGGCGGTCCTCAGCTTCACTCGGGACATCACCGAGCGGAAGGAGATGGAGGAGGCGAGGCGTAAGTCGGAGGAGAAGTTCAGGTCCCTGGTCAACCTAGCCCCCGACGGCATAGTCACCCTGAACATGAGGGGGATCATAACCTTCGTCAATCCCTCCTTCCTCAGGCTCACGGGCTACTCCGAGGGGGAGATAGTCGGCAGGTCTTTCCTCGACGTCGGCACCATGCGCTACGCCGATCTCGCCGCGAACCTGAAGGCGTTCACGAACCTGATAAGGGGTCAACTAACGCAGCCCATAGAGTTCCCGTGGGTCAAGAAGGACGGCACGATGTGCTGGGGGGAGGCTCATCTCAACCTCGTCAAGATCACCGGTGAGAAGCGTGAGCTCATCGCCGTGGTTCGAGACATCACCGAGAAGAAGCGTCTCCTCGGGGAGCTGCAGAGCTATTCTAAGGAGCTCGAGAATCTGGTTCGGGAGAGGACGCAGAAGCTCCTGGACTCTGAGAAGATGATCACCGCGGCTCGTGTCTCATCCATGGTCGGGCACGACCTGAGGGGACCCCTGAACACCATCAAGAACGCCGTCTTCATCATGCAGACCCAGCCTGACAAGTCCGTGGAGATGCTCAGGCTGATAAACGGCGCCGTCGACACCTCGACGCATCTCCTCGACGAACTCAAGGGGATGACCAGGGGGACTCCCTTAAAGTTCGAGGAGACCGACGTGACGGGCCTTATCAAGTCGGTGATACGCGAAACCCCCCTGCCCCCCGCCGTGAGCATCGAGACCGACCTCGGGGCAAAATGCGTATTGAAGGTCGACCGCATAAAGATGAGCAGGGTCTTCGACAACCTTCTCAGGAACGCCGTCGACGCCATGCCCGAGGGTGGCAGGCTCCACATCTCGGCGAGGTCGAGCGGCGACGACGTCCTCATCCAGGTCCGGGACACGGGAGTCGGGATACCGGAGTCGATGATGGAGAGCCTCTTCAAGCCCTTCGTGACGACGAAGGAGAGCGGCACCGGGTTGGGGCTCAACTTCTGCAAACGAACGGTCGAGGCGCACGGCGGCGAGATCACTGTGGAGTCGAGGCCCGGGGAGGGGTCCGTCTTCACGATCCGCCTCGACAGGGCGAGGATCGCGCCGCCGGAGACGCGGAGCGAGGCGGAAGAGCCACTCAGGCCGATCCCCCTGAGCGGGGACTCTGATAATTAAGAGCGTTCGAGCCATCCAAGAGGGTTTCATCGTTTTTCTTAAACATTGTACAAATTTATTAAAAAACGCCTGGATAGTATTAAATATTAATCGAAAAATGATGCTTTGGATTCAAATGGGGGAAAACTTCTCCGCAAATAAGGATTATGGATTTCGGCTGTCTGATTTCGTCAGATCGGTGCCCGTCCTGCTGAGGTCGAGGCTGGAGGCCATATTCATCTGGTCCTGATGCACGACCATCACCACCATGGTCATCGGCCGGGGGTTCCCCCCGGTCGTCCCCAGCCTCATGGTCATCGGGTCCGTCGCCTGCATCGCCGCCGCCGTCTACCTCTACAACGATCTCGTCGACGCCGAGATGGATCGCCTGAACACGGTGAAGGTGAAGAGGCCCATGGCCGCCGGGAGCGTCTCCGAGTCCTCGGCGATGGTGCTCATCGTGGGGCTCGGCTTCGTCGGCCTGACCCTCTCATTCTTCGTCAACCTCCCGACGTTCCTCATCACCCTCGGCTGGATGGTCCTATTCACGATCTACTCCCACCCGGGGATACGCCTCAAGAAGATGTTCATAGTCAAGGAGCTGGTCTGCGCCTCGGGCTGGCCCCTATGCAGCCTGGCGGGGAGCTTCGCCCTGACTGGGACCTTCTCCCTCCCCGCCCTGTTTGCGAGCCTGCTCCTGGGGACATTCAGCTTCCTCGGCATGCCCGCGCTGAGCGACGCCTTCGACGAGTACGAGGACGGGCTATACGGCGTGAAGACCATGGCCAGGGTCCTCAACTGGAAGAGGAAGGTGCAGCTTCTCGGCCTCGCTGTGCTCGTCATGATGACTGTGACCCCCCTCACGTACGCCCAGCTCGGCTTCAACGTCATCCTCCCCATAAGCGTGGTCGCGCTGAGCCTGATGCTTCTCAGGTGGGCGATATCCCCCATCATGGACAAGTTCGAGCTGCAGACGGCGCTGAGGGCGAGGAAGCTGACGTACCTCTACTTCATACTTACCCAGATCCTGATAGTGATCAGCTCGATGAACCTGGGCATCAAGCTTTTCTGAGCCTCAGGCGTTGGCTCGGCGGAGCACCCTCCCAGCCCTGCCCCCCGCGTGTTTTCCCCCCTCGACGGTGACAACACCGTTGACGATTACGCATTCGATCCCCCTGGGGTGCTGGATGGGGTCCTCGAACGTGGCGGTGTCCTCGATCTTCTCCGGGTCGAAGACGGTTATGTCGGCTGCTAGGCCGGGGCGGATCACGCCTCGGTCGGTGAGGCCGTGGGTCTGGGCCGTGTAGCCGGTCATCTTCCTGATCGCCTCTTCGAGGCGGAGGACGCCCTCCCTGACGTAGTGGCCCGCGACGCGGGGGAAGCTCCCGTAGGCGCGTGGGTGGGGTTTGCCGAGGACTATGCCGTCGGTGCAGACCATCCCTATTGGGTTCGCCATGATGGTCCGCACGTCCCCCTCGTCCATGGTGAATGTGGCCATGGTGGCGGAGTTCTCCTCCTCGAGGACGAGGTCCATGACCGTCTCGGCCGGGGTCTTCCCTAGCTCCGCGGCTATCTGGGAGACGTATCGCCCCTCGAAGCGCTTGTTCCCGCTCGTCCGCACGTTGGTTATGAGTATCCTATCCCACTCGTTCGGGCTCCCCTCTTCCCCCCTGGCGCCGCCGAGGTAGGCGGCGAGCTTCTTCCGGGTCTCCTTGTCCCTGAGTCGCTTGAGGAGGCTGTCGACGCCCCCCTCGTGCGCCCACGGGGGGAGGAGGCTGCCCAGGAATGTGCTCCCCGCGGTGTAG
>JAUYEB010000173.1 GCA_030691555.1 Candidatus Bathyarchaeota archaeon | reverse complement strand
GAGCCCCCTCTCAAGACTCCGCGGCCTCTTCAGCCGAGGCGACTCGAAGGCGATAACCGCCATCACGGACGCCGAGTTCCGGGCCAAGGTGCTGGGCTCCGAGAAGCCCGCCGCGGTCCTGTTCAGCGGCGAGGGCTGCCCCAGCTGCCGGGTCCTCAAGCCCCAGATCAAGGCACTCGCCGAGAGGCAGGCGGGGAGGGTCGACTTCTACGAGATGGACGTCTCCAACACCGAGGCGTGGAAGGAGTACCGTATCATGGGCATCCCCACCGTCGTAGTCTTCAGGGGCGGTAAGCCCGCGGAGCGCTTCGGCGCCATGCTCAGGGTCGACGAGCTTGAGAAGGCGCTCGCATGACGGCCCCGCGATTCAGTTATTTTTATACAGAGGCCCCTCCGTATTCATCCAAGCCCCGGTGCACAGCGTGAACACACTACACCACAACGGCGTCATAGTCCCCCCAAGGTACGAGGGCAGAGGTCTCACAGTGAAGATCAAGGGCCAGCCGGCGAGGCTCAGGGACGAGCAGGAGGAGATGGCCTTCGCCTGGGCGAAGAAGTTCGGCACCCCCTACGTCGACGACCCCAAGTTCGCCGAGAACTTCCACGAGGACTTCGGCAAAGCCCTCGGCTTGAAGCTGCTCCCCGGGGACGTCGACTTCACCGACATCATCCAGCTCGTCCAGAGGGAGCGCGAGGAGAAGCAGAACTTAGCCCCTGAGGTGAAGAAGGCGCAGGCCGCCGAGAGGAAGGCCCAGCGCGAGTCGAACAAGGAGATGTACGGTTACGCAACCGTCGACGGGCAGCGCATGGAGCTCGGCAACTACAACGTCGAGCCCAACAGCATATTCATGGGGCGGGGCCAGCACCCGTGGAGGGGTAGGTGGAAGCAGGGCCCCGGATACGAGGACATAGAGCTGAACCTCAGCCCCGACGCGCCACGCCCGCCGGGCAACTGGAAGGCGATAGTCTGGGAGCCCGACAAGATCTGGATCGCTCGCTGGACCGACAGGCTCAGCGGCAAGAAGAAGTACGTCTGGCCCGGCGACGCCAGCTTCCTCAAGCAGAGGAAGGACATCGAGAAGTACGACAAGGCGCGCGCCCTGAAGGAGAGGCTCGACGAGGTCAAGGCGCACATCGAGGGCAACCTCACAGTCGAGGACCTGAAGCGGAGGAAGGTGGCGACTGTATGCTACCTCATCGACCGCCTCAAGTTCAGGGTCGGGGACGAGAAGGACGAGGACGACGAGGCGGACACGGTCGGCGCGAGCACCCTCCGCCCAGAGCACGTCTGCTTCAACGGCGACGGCTCGGTCACATTCAACTTCCTCGGCAAGGACTCGGTGCCCATGAACATCACAGCCAACCTCCCCCCGAGGGTAGTTCAGAACCTGCGCGACTTCACCTCCGGCGCTGGCAAGGAGAGCCTATTCGAGGGCATAAACTCGGGACACGTCGGCGACTTCCTCAAGGAGATAATGGAGGGGCTCAGCGCCAAGGTGTTCCGCACCCTCTACGCCACCGACGCCGTCGGCGGCAAGCTCGCCACGGAGACCGTGAAGCCCGAGGACCCAGACTACGTCAAGCGCCAGGCCGCCCTCCGCGCCAACCTCGAGGCCGCCATAGTCTGCAACCACAAGCGCACCATCCCCAAGACCTGGCCGCAGAGCCTGCAGGCGAAGAAGGACCGTCTAAGGCAGCTGGAGGAAAAGGCCTCGGTAGGTGAGAAGGCTATGCGCCAGAGGCTCGTCGATGAGGAGAAGAATTACCGCGAGAAGTTGGTGGAGGCGGAGAATAGGCTCGCCGAGGCCGAGAAGAGGGAGGGGGAGCTGCGCGCCCAGCTCGCAGAGGTCGAGGCGTCGGGCGGCGACGACAAGGCCCCGAGGAAGCGCCTCGCTGCCGCACGCGAGAAGACGAAGTCGGCGCGCGAGCGCGTGAGGAAGCTGAAGAACGCCTACGTCACAGGCTCGATGAAGCTGAGGAAGCAGCTGGAGAAGAGGAGGAGGCGCGACGGGGAGGCCGTCGAGCGGATGAGGCTACAGGTCGAGGCCCAGGAGATCACCCGCGACTACAACCTCGGCACCAGCCTGAAGAACTACGTCGACCCACGCATCTACTACGACTGGGGCAAGCGGGTGGGCTTCGACTGGCGCAGCTACTACCCCACGACGCTGCAGAAGAAGTTCAGCTGGATAGAGGAGCAGCCCGAGGACGAAGAATCATAAGCCCGACGCGCCACCTTCTACCCCATGAGGAACCTTGTTAAGCACAAGCTCAAGGCCGGGAAGCCGGCGATAGGGACCTGGGTGAGCATAGGCCACCCCGACATTACGATGTACCTGGCGGACATGGGCTTCGACTGGTTGGTCTGCGACATGGAGCACAGCGCCTACGGGCCGGAGACCTACCACGGGCTCGTCCAGAGCATGCTCTACGCCCGCGACAGGTGCATGCCTCTGGCGCGCATCCCGTGGATCGACCTGATCTGGTGCAAGAAGGTGCTCGACGCCGGTGCGATGGGGATAGTCATCCCCCGCGTCGAGTCGGCTGAGATGGCGAAGGAGGCGGTCCGCCTCATGAAGTACCCGCCCAAGGGGGAGAGGGGGGCAGGCCCGCGCCTCGCCGCCTTCCGCGACCCCGACTACTTCAAGACCGCGAACGACGAGATACTCGTCATCCCGATGATTGAGTCGGTGAAGGGCGTCGAGAACCTCGACGAGATATTCAGCGTCGAGGGGGTCGACGCCTGCTTCGTGGGCCCCAGCGACCTGAGCCTCGACATGGGCATCCACAAGCAGTACACGAACCCAAAGTTCATCTCCACCCTCGACAGAATCGTCGACGCCGGGAGGGAGCACGGCGTCGCCCCGGGGATGCACTGCTTCGTCACCCAGGACGCCACCGACATAAACGACGCCATAAAGAGAGGCTTCAGGTTCTGCGCCCTCGACACCGACCTCGGCTACCTGAGCAGGTCTGTGAAGACAACCATAAACTACGTTAAGGGGTGGAAGCCGGGGGAGGGCGGTGAGGCCCCCTCCGTCTAGCCGACGAAGGCTACTATCTTTTTCACTATCTCCTTGAACGCCTTGGCGGCGATGCTCTCGGGGTTCTCGGAGACGAAGGGTCTGCCCGAGTCTGACGACTTGGCGACCGCGGGGTCGAGGGGCAGCGATCCAAGGAACGGGACGCCCATGGCCGAGGCGATGCTCTCGCCCACGCCCTCGCCGAAGAGGAACGTCCTCTCCCCGCAGTGGGGGCAGACGAAGTAGCTCATGTTCTCAACTAGGCCGATCACGGG
>JAUYEB010000243.1 GCA_030691555.1 Candidatus Bathyarchaeota archaeon | reverse complement strand
GCCCTGGCACGAGTACCTGGCCTCCCTGACGAGGACTCGGGCGTCTGGGCTGTTGCCCGAGATGACCGCCGCGACGTGTGTGTCGAACTCGAAGAGCTTCTTGCTGAACCTTCGTTCCTCGAGGCTGTTCTGGAGGATCTCGACGGCGGCGAGGGCGACCCCCTCCTTGCTCAGCACCCCGGCGACGGGCGCCCCGCGCTTCACGAGCTCGAGCGCGTACTCGACCTGGTAGATGCGCCCCTCGGGGGAGAAGATCGTGATGGCCTCGTCGTACTCCCTTCCGCGTGACATGTTACAGCCTCTTTGTCTGCTATTCGTTCTGGTGTGGGGTATTTAAACTTCTCAGACGACCCCGCGCGGCCCTGCTGGGCGGTCTAGTCTCTGGCGAGCTTCCGTAGCTCCGCCGGCGTCAGGCGGAACGTCGTCCACTCGTCCATCGACTTGGCGCCGAGGGCGTAGTAGAACCTCCTGCTGGGCTCGTTCCAGTCGATGACCGTCCACTCCATGCGGCCGCACCCCTTGTCGAGGGCGATCTTGGCTAGCCTCCCGAGCAGCGCGGAGCCGACCCCGCCCCCGCGGAGCTCCTCGGGGACGAAGACGTCCTCCAGCCACAGCGTCGGGCGGCCCGTCCACGTGCTGAAGGTGAAGTAGTAAAGGGCGAACCCCACGTACCTGGGGCCCTCCACCCCGGTGTTCTCGGCGAGGAGCACCCTGAATATGGCGTCTGGGCCCCAGCCCCACCTCTCGTAGTCCTCGGGTGTGGCGACGAAGCTCTCGGGGGACTTCTCGTAGATGGCGAGCTTCTTCGCGAGGTCCATGACGACGGGTATGTCAGCCTTCGTGGCCTCCCTGATCTTGAACGCGACCCTCTGCTTCATGGGTGAGGATCGGAGCGGCTATGCGTTAAGAGGGTTTCTAGCCTTCCCGACCGGTCAGTGTTTCATTGCATGAACTCGCCTACGGGCAGAGTGATGGTCCGGTCTGGCGGCGTATCCACTCCTCGAGACCCAGACGCTTCATCTCACATAGGTTCTCCACGGTACGCCGATGGTGGTCCGCACCGTCCGAGGCGAACCTGTTCAAGCGATCGCAGGGGAAGGCGCGCTCGAAGCAGTACCTGTGCCCCTTCGCCGAGGCGCAGGGCTGCATCTCGCAGTCCTCGCTCCAGTTCTGGACAGGCGGGCAGCGGCAGCCCTCGCATCTGATCTGCTCCGTCCTCAGGTCTTTGCCTTTCTTCTCCTTGAACCACGCGAGTATCTTGCCCCGTTTCTCCACGTCTACGTGGCTAGCCTCGTAGATGTCGCAGCGGGCGCAGTTGAGGTCGCAGACGCCGATCCTCCAATCCTCTCTGGCCATGGGGACCCAGTGTTTCTGTGATGGGAAAATGAATTAACTTTTTCGGGTTGATCTCACGCGAGCTCCCCCCGGGCGACCATGGCGACCTTGCCGCCGACGTTGACGTCGATGCCGCCCTTCCTCTCCTCGGCCCGCAGGTAGAGGATGCTTGGGCGGTTAATCTCGGCCCCCTGCTCGACGCGTATGTCTATGTTCGGCGACCCGAAGTAGCGGTGCTTGACGAGGTACCCGGCGAGGCAGCCGTTGGCGCTCCCCGTGGCGGGGTCCTCCGTCCAGTCCGTCACCATCCGCGCCTTGAGGTGGTTGCCCACCGCCTCGGGCTCCGGGCAGAAGAGCAGCGGCCACTTCGCCTTGTTGTCCGCCGAGTACGCCTTGAACCTCTCCGCGTCGAGCCTGATCCTCTTCAGAGCCTCCCTAGTCTTCAGGGGGATCATGTAGAACCAGACGCCGGTCGAGACCTCCTGTATGGGGAAACGTGTATCGATGTCGCTGGAGCCGAGGTGGAACATGGGGGCGATGTCCTCCGCCCTGTGGGTGGCGCCGAACTCGGGGTTGAGCTGCCTCATCCAGAGGAGCGGCTGACCATCCGGCGCCCTCTGGAAGGTGACGGGGATCATCCCCGCCTTCAGATCGAGGGTGAGGTCGGGGACGTCCCTCCTCAACAGTTCCCCCGCCGCCACGTAGGCGGTGCCGAGGGTCGGGTGCCCCGCGAATGGGAGCTCCCCCACCGGGGTGAATATGCGGACCTTGAATACCCTCTTCCCCAGATCGGAGCCCGTGATGAATGTGGTCTCGCTGAAGTTCATCTCCCGGGCGAACTTCTGCATCTGCGCCGTCGACCAGCCCTCCCGGTCGACTACCACCGCGAGCTGGTTGCCCTCGAGCTTCGCCTCGGCGAAGACGTCCACTATGAAGAGCGGATTGCCCAATGCTATCAAGGGTTAATCGCGGATCAGGTTATATGAGGTTGACGAGGAGACTAGAGGTCGCTGAGAGTGTGGTTGTCCCCGTTTAATTGAGCATTTGATGTAAAGATTTTTTTTATCCGAGACTTAAAAAGGAGAGGACCCTAAAACGAAAATGGAATTAAATTTTAATGGTTTACTAGGCGGATCATGGCAGAAAAATAATGAGAAAATTATCTCTCTAATAATAAATTCTCTTTTGAAAAACGCCAAAATGGAAAATTAATTAGCACATCCATTCCAAGAAGACTGTGACTTGGGTTTCTAGGAATGTATGGACCTGTTCCCCTAGGAGGCATAATGTGTAGAGGGTGCTCATGGTTATATTGAATACTTACCCAACCATTAAATAAATTTAAAAATCCTTGTTTAACCGGTAATAGTAATTCTATATTTTCTAATAATCGTGGTGTTGCTGTTCCCTGAGCGATTTCGACAGGATCATCTTCCTGAAGGTTTATCCAATTAATATTGAGCCTAATTATATCATCTTCTAGAAGTGTTGTATTTGTACACCCTGTATCGATAAGAAAATGCACCATAACAGGACCTGGAAAAATGTCCCCTCGAAGAAGACTCGTTACAAACGCATGATAACCGTTTATTCTAGCTATGAGACGCAATTAATGCGCCCCTAATAGAGACAATTCCTTTGTTTTTTAGTAATAAATTCAATAGCATAATCTGTAGGCTGTTTGCCTTTCACACTAATTTGACTGACTAGCTCAATAATGGTGTCAGAAACATATTTCACATTTTTATCAAGTACAGCAATGTATTTTTCAGGATATTTTTTTATTAAATCTCCATAATTATCATGGATCCAATTGTAATCTTGAGCATAACGTTTGTACATAGCTTCCAGGTGCTTATCATGGAGCGGTTTAGCTACAAGAATTGCCATGTAACTTTGCCCCTTTCGCCACCGTCTTCATGTAACTCAGTACAGCCTATTAAGTTATATTGATTAATAGTCTATAAACCGATCGCCACTGGCTAAACTTAGTCACTGTGTCATATAGATATCGGGGCGAAGATCGAAAAATCAGTTTCTGAAAGACCTAAACTGAAAATTGTATCATATATTTGCCTGAGCGAATCCACCCGCCGAATAGAAATCATAAGACGATGTAGAAAATTTGTAAAATTGAATAATTTACTTTTCACTTAATGTCCTATAGTCCCAGTTCTTCTGGGCTATCGGCCTCGCGGCGGAGAGGTTCAGCTTGCCGTCCCTGAGGCAGTCCTCGTCGATGCTCGCTGCGACGACCTCGCCGACGAAGAGTGTGTGGTCCCCGCAGGTCACCATGTTGACGACCTCGCACTCGATGTGGCCGTAGCACTCCTGGATCAGGGGTGGCCTCACCTTCCTCGCAGGGCCGGGTGTGAGCCCGGCCTCCTTGAACTTGTCGACGTCCCTGCCCGACTTTGTGCCGCAGATGTGCATCTTCTCGGCGAGGCCGATGCCCGGCGAGTTGACGATGAACTCCCCCTGATCCCTGATGAGGTCGTGGCTGTAGCGCTTGGGCGAGACTCCTATGACGACCTGTGGCGGGTCGTGGCTTATCGGCATGTACATGCCGAGGGTGATTATGTTCGGCCTCCCCCTTGCGTCGACGCAGGTCACCATGACGGTGGGCGCCACGGGGCCGGCCTGGCTGTACCTCTCCTTAGGCAGATTCGTCTTCATGTTCCTCGCCCTTCTTCTTTGTCTCGCCGCACTTCTTACACCTCATTATCTCCTCGGTGCC
>JAUYEB010000111.1 GCA_030691555.1 Candidatus Bathyarchaeota archaeon | reverse complement strand
CATCTGCGCCTCGCGCTCTATGTCGATTATCCCCTTCTTGCCGACGCCGACGCTGACGGTTATCCGGCTTGGCTTGCCGAAGGCGAAGTCGCCGAGGCTGAGCACGCTGAGACCGTTTATCTGCACCTTGTCCCCCGTCGTGTCGACGAGTATCGTCCCCTCTTCGATCAGCTTCTCCATCTTCTGCTCGATCAGGTTGCTCCTGTAGACGCGTTCCTCGAGGGCTCTGTCGACGTGTTTGGCCGTTGTGAACTCGGAGTCTTCCTGCTCGGCGTAGTGGGCCGCCTCCTTGATGATGTCGGAGATCTGGGCGAACCAAGTCGAGAGCTTCTCCTGATCCTGGGCGAGGCGGGAGCTGTACTCGATTATCGCGGCGATGCCCGAGTTATCGAGGTGGCGCAGTTTCTCCTTCTTGCAGAGGGTGCACATGAAGGATGCGTACATCTTCACGTTCTCCTCGTTCCGAATCATCGTGGTGTCGAAGTCTGCTTTGACCTTGAAGACCTCCTTGAAGTCTCTGTCAAGCTGGTAGAGGAGGTAGTAGAGGTCTGGGCTGCCGATGAGGATGACCTTGGCGTCGAAGGGTATTGGCTCTGGGGTGAGGGTCTTCGTCGCGATGTAGCCGAGACGCTGCGCGATGTCCTCGACGGTCAGCTTTCTGCTCGTTATCATCTTCTTCAGGCTGTCCCAGGCGACGGCGTCCATAAGCAGGTCCTCCACGGGTATGACGAGGAAACCCCCGTTCGCCTTGTGGGCCGAGCCTCCGCGGATCATCTTGTAGTCCGTTATCAATGCGCCGAAGCGCGCCTCCTTCTGGACCAGGCCGAAGAGGTGTGGCTGAGTAGGGCTCATCTCCGAGATGACCGGCGCCCCCTTTAGCTCCGAGTTGTCGACGATCAGGTTCACCTTGTAGTTGTTTGTGGGGTCCTCGGCGAGGCCGGGCATGAGGAAGGGGAGGGCCGGTTGCTGCTGGGGCTGCCCGGCGGTCAAGAGCGTCGTGAGGTTGTCTAGTATGTCGTCCTTGACGTGATTGAGGAATTCCTTGACCTCTTCGATGGCGCCATACTTGTCGAGGAGGGCCTCGATCAGATGATCCATCGCGAAGCTGGCGACCTCCTTGTTGAACTTCTCCACAGCCTCCTCGGCGCTCCGGTCTAGGTCCCTGAACTGCCGGAAGGCGCTCCTGAAGTCGTCCTGTAGGCTTTCCCGGCGGACCCTGATCTGCTCCCTTATCTTGGGGGGGAGGCTGGAAAATTGCTCGTCGGCGATGGGTTGCCCGTTGATGACCGGTATGAGCGCTATCCCGATGGGGCTCCTCTGGAGGACGAAGCCCGCCTCGTTAGCCTTCTTGTTGAGTTCCTGCCAGAGTTGGTTCTTCTCGTCGTCGAACTTCTTCAGTGTGCTCGCCCGCTTCTGGGCGTAGTCCTCGCTCTCGAAGGCCTTCTGGAGCTCCTTCTTCACCTCGTCTACGAACTTGTCCATGTCGTCTCTGAAGGCCTTGCCCTTGCCCGCGGGTAGCTTTAGGGCGTTTGGTCGGCTGGGGTCCTTGAAGTTGACCACGTAGCACCAGTCGGGGGGGACCGGCATCCCCTTCGCCATCTCTTGGAGGAAGTTCACTATCGTCGTCTTCCTCCCCGTCCCCGCCATGCCGGAGACGTAGATGTTGAAGCCTCCGTCCTTCATCTTGAGGCCGAACTGGAGGGCCTTCACTGCTCGGTCTTGGCCGATTATCTGTTGGAGGGGCTCCAGCTCGGCTGTTGAGGCGCAGTCCGCTATCTCGGTGGTGCACCTCTTCCTAGCCTTCTCGTAGCTTAGTTCGACAACCATCCATCGTCGCCTTTTGATCAGTGGATTAGAAGCTCGATATATAAACTCGGCTCAGCTTCAGGTGAGTCTGGCGATTAGCTCCTTGAAGGTGAGTCCCTCGCCTGTCTTGAGGGTGTAGTCGCCGGGGCGCTCGGTGATGGTGAAGCACCAGCCCTTGTACTTGAACTTGCCCGCGATGACGGCGTAGCGTCTGGGGTAGATCTTGTGGATGTTGAGGAAGGCGTTGAGTTTGGCGATCTGGTCGGATTTGTAGTATGAGTACTTGAGCTGGCTCTTGACCTCGAATGCGACGACGGTCGTGTTCTTGACGGCGAAGACGTCGGGGAGGGGCTCGGTGCTGGGTGCGCTGACGGGGACCCTGACGGCGTCGAAGCCCTGTTCGCGCATCATGCCGACTAGTTCGCGTTCGGCGTCGTAGCCGCGCTTCTTCATGGCGCGTACCTGTTTGCCTGTGAGGGTGCGTGTGAATCGTTCTCGTCTCTTCTTGGGGTTGGCGATGTCGCGGAGGGACACTGCTACTCCTCGTCTTCCTTCTCGTCGGGGAGGTGTAGTTGGCCGTTCTCTAGGGGTTCGATGGCGAGTTTGAGGAGGTCGCGTAGCCAGCCGCCGAATGTGGTGGCGTTTGGGTACTTCTGGTACATGCGTTTGTGGGGGACCTTGGCGACTAGGCGGAGCTGGACCATCTTGTTTACGTAGAACTTGGCGCTGCTGCGGCTTATGTCGCAGACGCGTGCGAGGTCTCCGCTTGTGAAGACGGGTTGGAGGTTCTTGTAGGCGAGTACGACCTTGGGTGGCAGGGGCAGGGCGGCCTCGAGTATCTCGAATAGTGACTCCTCCCTCGACATCGCTGTCACCGGTTTGGGTTGAATTGGTCGAGGTGCCATATAAGGCGCGATGGTGGCGCGCCGGCTTATGGCGTGCTACTGCTCATAACGGATTTTTTTCCTTGTCTGTCTCGTGCGTGCATGGGTGGGGGGGAGGGGGGTATCTTCGTCGCCGTCGCGTTTCCGGTTATTTTAGCCGCTTTTCGGGTTTGGCTGGGTTTTCAGGTTCCCCGTGCGACGGGGAGCGGCGGATGTTCGTCGGGTTCACTCGGGCGGGATGTGTGGTTTTAATGCCCATTTTGGGACATTATCGAAGTCGGTCGGAGCGTTTTTGGGGTCTCTTCGACCGGGAGAGGCTGTTTTCGGGTTTGGATCGGGGACCTCCCTCCCCCTTTTTTTAAGGTCACTATGAAGGCGCCCCGCGTCATTTCCTCTTCTGGGGGGAGTTCATCTCGTCGGCGAGGTGTCGGAGCGCCTGTGCCGGGTGCCTGAGGAGCATCCTCGGACCCGCGTACCTCATGACGGCCTTGACGCGTTCGCGGTGGGCGGTGTCGTAACAATGTATCGTGCACTTGTTGCATGTGGGTTTGTTTTCGGCGTTTGGACAGCGGTCGAGCCTCGCCGTGGCGTACTGGAGGAGCTCGCGGCAGTCGGCGCAGAGCTCGGGGGAGCCGTGCTTATCGGCGCAGTATATCTTCATCATGTTCGCCATCGTCTCCCGTTCCCGCTCCATCCTGCGCACGTCCCCTGGCATTGCGGTCACTGTTTGGAACGGTTGAGGATAGCTGATTTCCATCGTTTAAACCGATTGATGAAAGCTATGTGAAACGGGGCACAAATTTATACTATAGTGCAGTTATGTCTCATTCATGGCATTGAGTAGCGGTGATGGGACAAAGTCGGTGGCCCGGATGGTGAGGGAGGCGATCCAGATGAGACCGAGCCTCCTCGACGCGCTGAAGATGGGGATAGTGAACTACAGCGCGCTGGCGAGGATGCTCCAGGAGGAGATAGGCGAGGGGAGCACCGAGGCGGTTAAGGCGGCGGTGATACGCATAGCGGAGGACCTCTCGAAGGACCGCAGGCTACAGGAGGAGGAGGTGAGGGGCATACTCAAGGAGTCGAAGGTGCGCCTCCAGGACAAGATCGCCGTCCTCATCAGCCCGATTAAGCTTGATATCCCCTACCTCGTCACAGCCTATCTCACCGACAGCTACGTCTACATAGTCGACCAGACGGAGTTGGGGAAGGACCTGCCGAAGCAGGTGCAGGTGATGAGCAACCTCGTCGCCCTCGTCCTCCTCAGCCCGGACCGCGTCGAGACGACGCCCGGCTTCGTCGCCTTCATAACCCAGCTCCTCGGCGGCCACGACATAAACATCATAGAGTTCATCAGCTGCTTCACCAACACCATCATAATCCTCGACACGAGGGACGCGCTGAAGGCGTTCAGCCTCCTCCAGAACTACACCTAAGCCTCATTTTCGCCGCCTCTTTACGCCGGGGCGGCCACGTAAATTAAATCTAACCAAATTAAGCCAACCCTAACCATCCGCATCCGATTCGCACACAGGGATAGCCCGATCCTCGCCCTCTTTAGCCGGGAACGGCTCTAAAACTGCCCTAAAAATACAGGGGGGAAGGGGTTTGCGAAGCATTGCCCGCCACGCTTCAATTCGTGGGCTTTCCCCAAAAACAGCAAAGCTTTTAGTAGGAGGCTACCAACTCATGCCTGAGAATGGCGGAGATCTGTCCCATCTGCGGCCTCCCGAAGGACCTTTGCGTCTGCGAGGAGATGAGCCGGGAGCAGCAGCGGATAAGAATACGGTTAGAGAACCGCAAATGGAGTAAGACCTGGACCATCATCGACGGCATCGACTCGAAGGGTGACCAGCTCAAGAAGATAGCTACCCAGCTGAAGAACAAGTGCGCGTGCGGGGGTACCGCGAAGGACGAGCAGATAATGCTCATGGGCGACCACCGCGACGTCGTGAAGGACATGCTTGTCCAGCTGGGCTTCCCCGAAGAGAACATCGAGGTCCAGTGACGTGCCCAAAGCCGAGGGCTTCCGGGAGACCCTCGGGAAGATTAGACACAGGAACCCTCAGGCAGTCTTTTGCCCACGCTGCGGAAGCAGCGACATGAAGCAAGCACCCAATTTTGGAATGCTCCCCACAAAGTGGCGCTGCGGGGCCTGCGGCTACGAGGGCGCGCTAGCCATCGAACTCGAACCGAACGGAACCGAGAGCCGGGAAGCCCTTTAAATCCTACTAGATGAGAGCAGAATCGTTTACATAATAAAGTAAGCAAATTACTATAAATTGAAATATTAATTGCTTGGTTTCATCTATATTTTAGTATTTTCGCCTGATCTTTACGCATTAATATTTATATTTGAAATAAACCTAACTATTTTTGATGTCGGACTATTTACGTGAAATTGAGAGATTAATCAAGGAAAAGACTCCTGAAGACACTTATCTCGACTATAAAGGAAAAGACTCTTTAATTAATAATAAGAGAAATATAATGGAAATAACTAAAGATGTATCTTCATTTGCAAACGCGGGGGGAGGAAAAATAATTTATGGTGTTAAACAAAAAGGTAAAATACCTGACTCTTATGAAGAAATTGAAAACATCCAATATTTAAAAGAATGGATGTATCAAATTATAAATAATATAAAACCAAGAATCGAAGATGTTGAAGTAATACCAATACAAACAGGAAATGATCCCAATTGTGGATTGTTAATGGTAATAATTCCAAGAAGTTATACTGTGCACCAAGCTGTGGATAACAAATATCATAAAAGAAGCGGTGATCAGTCACTTCCAATGGAAGATTATGAAGTTAGAGAAGGTATGTTTAGAGGTAATGCTCCTTTATTAAAAATCAATACATATTATTTTAATGAGCTTCACGCTAGAGGAGACGAATTATATTTAGAAATTGCAAATAATGGACGGTTTACTGCTAAAAAATGGCTAGTAACAATTACTATTGATAAAAAATTAAATCCAAAATCGAAAGGATGGGGTCAAGAGAATTATATTAATTTACCAACGCAAAAATTCTTCATGTTTGATAGAGAAAGAGATATTCATCCAGGATTACAGACTACCCTATCTGGTTATGGATTCGGGGATTATATAACATTACTACCTAAAAAAAGTATAAAAGCTGAAGTTTATTCATGTAAATATAGAATATACGCGGAAGATATGGTTCCTCAATCTGGAGAAATCAAAATCAAAGTTGATGAAGACAGATGGGAAGTTGTATACTGACAGAGAGTGTACGAAAAGCTTTTTCAGGTTTTTTTAATAATATTCCTATACCGTTTATTCTTATAAATACAGCTAAAAGTATATTCCATTCATTTACTCTTTATAAAAAAAACGCCGACGCCCTTTTAACCCCAGCCCCAAAGAAATAAACGAAATGGCGGGCTCTCACAAGGACGCACCCGAACCGACCGACTCGGCCTACTACAAGGCCAAGTATCAGTCGATCGAGGACCTGCCATCCGTCGGCCCGGCGACGGCCGCCAAGCTCAGGGAGATAGGCTTCAAGACCGTCGAATCCATAGCGATGGCCACCACCGCCGAGCTCATAAACGCGGGCATAGGCGAGGAGACCGCGGGGAAGGTCATCGAAGCCGCCCGCAAGAGCATCGCCATCACATTCGTCCGAGGCGACGAACTCGTCGAGATAAGGAAGCAGATCAAGCAGCTCACCACCGGCTGCCCGAGCCTCGACACCCTCCTCAAGGGCGGCCTTGAGACCCAGAGCCTAACCGAGTTCTACGGCGAGTTCGGCACAGGCAAGAGCCAGATCTGCCACCAGCTCTGCGTCACCGTCCAGCTCCCCCAGGAACAGGGCGGCCTAGCCGGCGGGGCTCTGTACGTGGACACCGAGAACACGTTCCGCCCCGAGCGCATACAGCAGATAGCCAAGCGATTCGGGCTCGACCCCGACGAGGCGCTGAGGAAGATTATATTCGCCGAGGCCTACACGAGCGACCACCAGATGGTCCTCCTCGACAACGCCGACGAGGTCATAAAGGAGAACAACATCCGCCTCATAATCGTCGACAGCCTCACCAGCCACTTCCGCAGCGAGTACCTGGGCCGCGAGATGCTTGCAAACCGCCAGCAGCTTCTAAACAAGCACATGCACAAGCTAATGAGGCTGAGCCGCGCATTCAACACAGTCGCAGTCATAACAAATCAGGTGATGGCGCAGCCCGACGCATTCTTCACAAAGGGCGTACAACCAGTCGGCGGCCACATAGTCGGCCACATGAGCCACACCAGATTCTTCCTCCGCAAGGGCAGGGATAATATACGCATAGCCAAACTAACTGTGAGCCCGAGCCTCCCCGAGGGAGAGGTCCCGATAAGGATAACCGAACAAGGGATAGAGAGCGATGAAGAGATCTGACAGACCCCGTGGAATGACCGCCACCGGCAAGACCCGCGAAGCCGTCATAGTCTTCTTCGACGCGGTGATAGACCGCCGATTCAGCGACGCCGACAAGTCCCTCGACGAGGTAAGGAGCAGGAAGAACCCCAACCCCGAGTTCCAGGAGGGATACATAAAGGCCCTAGAAGGCATACTCACCTCCTCACGCAGCGGCGACGAGAGGGACTTCTTCAACAAGGGGGACTACTCGGAGGAGGGGCTCGAGAAGCACAGCAAGGACTTCAGGGAGATACTGATGAAGGGCAGGCCGAAGCCCTTCGACGTCGGCTTCTTCTCCGCGTGGTCGGACCTCGTCCACTACAGGCTCGCGACGAGGAAGTTCTCTAAACCGGCGCCGTCCGAGTGATGGTGTAGAGCAGGGTCCAGACCATTATCCAGAGGAAGACGTAGGCCCCCACCCCCACCTTGAGCCCGTGCCCCCTGTCCAGTTTGAAGTAACCGGATAGGAGGTCGGTTGAAGCCAGGTAGAGCAGGGTGCCGAGCATGAAGACCAGCGTGCCATCTATATTCGCGTACGCCTGCAGGGAGAAGCAGACTATACCCGCGACGAGGGCGAGCCCGGCCTTGACCCAGTAGAGCTTCTCGGAAGGCTTCATCCGGCGATCACCGCTAGAATCCCGCGATGCGATATATGGATGTATCGAATCCTAGCTAATGTAGTCCGGCCTCTTGTCCGAGATGGGCAACAGGTCGGCCTCATCCTCGAAGCTCTCAAGCCTCTTCCTTATCGACGCGTCCAGCCTCCTCGCCCTCTTCTCCAGGAGCGTAGTGTCGAGCTCCAGCTTCAGTATGGCGGCCAGCTTGATCAGGACGGCGCGGGAGGAGAGGTGCTGGGGGACGTTCGCGTACTTTATGTCGCCCATGAGGCAGGCGCCGGGTATGCCGCGCCTCTTCGCGACGCCTATGACGACGCCGTTGAGCCCGTTGACGACGCCCTCCTCCTTGATTATGTTGACGCCGTTCCCCTCGAGGGCCTCCCTCATGGACTCGTCGGTGTAGATGCCGAAGACCTTGGGCTCGTCCGTGTACTCCGTGGGGTAGGCCGCCATGGTCCACATCCTGCGGACGCCGAACTTCTCCGCGAGGTCGACGACCCTCTCCGCCAGCCTCACCGACTCCTCGGGGATCGAGGGCTGCGCGTCCCCCACGCATATGATGAGGTTCCTCTCGACGGAGGCGTAGAACCTGTGGCGAACCGGCGAGAGGTCGCCGACGCCGTTGTTGTAGACGAGCATGTTGTGGAAGTACGTCGCCTCCGCGAAGAGCCTGGCGCTGAGGCGCCTGCGGAGGTAGTCGGCGGATATCTTGGCGATGTAGCCCATCCCCGGCCAGGCCGCTATCATGTCGGGGTGGTCGAGCCTGGGCTCGCTGAGGTACTTGATGTCCAAGGGAGTCGCTTATCCCATCCATCGGTTTTCCATTAAACCTTTCGATGCACGGAAAAGAAGAGGGCCTGTGGGCTTTTGTTAAGGGCTTTATATTGCGACCGCTTTTCGTCGGTGGGGTAAAGTCGGAGGGGTCGTCTTCCGCCACGTTGCCCGCGGCGAGTAATCCTCTTTTGGTCTCAGCTAAGAGAGACATTAGTTACCCCGATAAGACAAACTCGTGATAACCTTTTCCAGAGCAGCACCGCCCACCATGAGCCATCGCTGCAACAGAACCATCATATACGGTCCGGGCGACTCTGACCACGTAGCGCGGGAAGCCCTCGGAGACCGGGACGACCCAGGCGAGCCTCCACCAGTGGTGGGCCCTCCTGCATCGGGTCTGGCGTCCCCGGGTTGGCCTCGGGACACCTCGAGGGTGCGCGCGATTAGGGCGTCGAGAGGCGCCCGACCCGTCCGCCCCCGCGCTACGCAACAACCCAGAGGTAGCTGATGGTCTTGATGAGGCCGAGGGGCTGGACAGCCGAGGAGATGGAGACCCTAAGGAGCCTCTACCCCACGTTCGGGAGCTTCAGAGAGCTCCTCGACGAGCTCCCGGGCCGTACCCCCAACTCGGTCAGGCTCATGGCCTCGAGGCTCGGCCTACAAAGGCCGTCGCTGCTGCCGAGCATCGAGAGGGCCAACGGCCTCGGCGTCCGCCCCGGGGGCGACACGTACGTCAAGTGCAGCAGATGCGGGGAGTGGTTCGCCGTCTCCAAGACGCCCGGGGGCGGCGGAGTCGTCGCCTGCGCCCACTGCGGCGGCTACAGCATCGTCTCGGGCTGACCCCGACCCGGGATCGAATGTCAGCGCTTCATACGCTTTTTATATCCTGAACCCTTCTAGCAATCAGAGGCGTGGGGCTGTGAGCCTTGATCTCGAGCCGAAGATGATGGTGAGGGAGGCCATGTCTAGCCCCGTCGTGGCCGTCGCGGAGGACAGCGACATAACCGAGGTCGCCGGCCTGATGCGCCTGCAGAAGCTCGGCGCCGTAGTCGTGAACAGCCCGGACGGCCAGCCTGTGGGCATAGTCACCGAGAGGGATATAGTCCTCAGGGTCGTCGCCGAAGGCAGGTCCCCCAAGGGCGTGAAGGCCGGGGAGATCATGTCCACCCCCCTCAGAGTCGTCCGCGCGGAGACCCCCTTAGTAGACGCCATGAGGATGATGGACAAGCTCAACATCAGG
>JAUYEB010000102.1 GCA_030691555.1 Candidatus Bathyarchaeota archaeon | reverse complement strand
TGGTGGGGGAGACGAACAGTATCTGCCTCCCATCCGGGGACCACTTCGGCGTCTCCACCCCGAGCTTGAGGTCAGTGAGCTTCCTCGCCTCGCCCCCCGCGACGGCGATCACGTAGAGCTGGGGCTTCTTCTTCTCCTCCCCCTCCTTAGCGGGCAGGGTGGAGGTGAAGAGCAGCCGCTTACCGTCTGGGGACCACCGGGGGCCCTTGTCCTTGCCGCGCCCCGAGGTGAACTGGACCGAGGCACCCGTCCTCGAGTCCGCCATCCAGACGTCGCTCACGTACTCGTCCTTCTCGTAGTCCACGGTCGTGTGGACGAAGGCTATCCTCTTCCCGTCCGGCGAGATCTGGGGGTCAGAAACCGAGCGGATCCTGAAGAGGTCCTTTATGTCAACGGGTCTCTTCTTCGCCAACGCTTACCACAGGGTTAAGCTTCGCCGCATTCTTTAAAAAGACCTGCGGGCGCCGCACACCCTTATTAATCTGTTTTAGTCATCCATTTTCCTTATAGCACCCGCGAAAAAGTGGAATACCGGGAGGGGTATTGTGCGCGTCTGTTCCGAGACCGGGGCATACATCCGCGTGAGCGGCGGCGCATGCGTCGCCTGCCCGAAGGGCTGCATAATGAGCCACAACCTCAAGGAGTATATCGAGGCGAAGAAAGAAGAGCGGACCGACCCGTTCACCAGGTGCAGGAACTGCGCCGCCTCGGAGAAGGGCATCCTGACCGGGCAACTCCTCTGCAACGAGCAGCCCAACTTCCACCCCGTCGCCGGAGGATGCGAGGCATTCATAGACCGCCGAGGCAAGGCCCCAGAGGCAGAGCCTGAGCCAAACCAGGTCTCATAGCTAGCCCGAGGCCCGGCCGCGCCGCCCCGCCGCTCGATTTAGGGTAAGCTTCAGGATAATAGAGCTTATAAAAGAGTGCGTTGATAAGGTGTGGTGCTCGGCCGGGGTTAATGCCACCGGACACGGGGCGAACGCAATGGGAAAGAGTCACGGATTACGCAGGAAGAGCAGGGCCGTCATGACGAAGAAGGTCAGGGAGCACGGCAAGCTGCCTCTCAGCAGGCTCCTCACGGAGTACAGCGAGGGCGATAAGGTCATAATCGTCATCGACCCCGCCATCCACAAGGGCATGCCCCACAAGAGGTTCCAGGGACAGGTCGCCACAGTCAAAGCGAAGCGCGGGAAGGCATACGTCCTAGAGATCCCGCAGACCAAGAAGGTCAAGACCATCATAGCCCTACCCCCCCACATCAGGAAGCACGTCGACTAGGAGGGCCTCAAGCCATGTCCGTCGTTGAGAAGAAGGAGATAACCGTCCCCGAGGCAAAGGCGCTCCTCGAGTCCAAGGCTGAGGAGCTCGACCCGCTCCAGCGCAGGGTCCTCGACTACACAGTCCGCTTCACAAAGACGAACGTGAAGGACGCGGAGAAGCTCGTCTCCGAGCTCATGGAGAAGGGCGGCATCGACAGGCAGCTCGCCGTCCAGATGGCGAACTGCATGCCCGGCAGCATAGCGGAGATCAGGACATTCTTGGGCCGCCAGAGGATAATCTCCGAAGAGGCCGTCAACAGCATCCTCATGATAATTAAGAAATACAGGACCAACCCATAGGTTCCTGTAGGCTTCCCCCGGGAGTGAACACGCTTGTACAGGGATCAGAAGAAGTACGAGGAGTACGCATACGTCTTGGACTTCCTGCCCCACGGGCGCCCGGGTGCGCCGCGCACCCCACACACCTCAGGCGGCGTCATCCAGATGGTGGGCGAGTCCTACTTCACCCTCCTAGAAGCTTCACCCCAGAGGGACGCCGAGTATAACCCGAGGGACCGCATCTTCGTCGGCAAGGGCGAGAGGGCCCTAGTCTCCCACATAATCGGGAGGGTCGCCTACTACGAGCTGACCAGCTCCGCGAAGGCGGAGCTCCCCAGCGTCGTCGAGATCATAGTCAGGG
Organism: Candidatus Bathyarchaeota archaeon; assembly: GCA_030691555.1. GTDB lineage: Archaea > Thermoproteota > Bathyarchaeia > TCS64 > TCS64 > UBA8941. The sequence goes on along the minus strand of JAUYEB010000102.1, from coordinate 12,381 downwards.
CCAACGAGTCCTACTTCGTCAACTTCTTCAACACGAGCCAGTCCGTCACGCCGAGGATGCACAGCCTCGAGCTCATCCCCGGCATCGGGAAGAGGCTCATGTTCCAGATACTCGACCTCAGGGAGCGTGCCCCGTTCAAGGGCTTCAAGGACGTGGAGGAGAGGGTCAACCTGAAGGACCCGGCCGCCCTCGTCGCTAGGAGGGTGCTGGAGGAGCTGAGCCAGGAGGAGAAGTACCTTCTCTTCACCCGCCCGAGCGCGGACCACGTCTACCAGGGATAGAACTTCTGCCAACGGGAGCCATCGGCGCGTGAGCCATTATCTTTTTAAGAATCCTGATGTGCTTGTCTGTGGATAAACCTTGAACGCCAGGAACTTCAGGAACCCGGACCGCATGGCTTACACGCGGCGCAAGTTCATGGGTGGCATCCCCGGCAGCAAGATCGTAAAGTTCACCATGGGGAACACCTCGAAGAAGTTCCCCTTCCGCGTCGAGCTCATCAACCTCGAGCACTGCCAGATAAGGCACAACAGCCTGGAGTCCGCGCGCATCGCGGCAAACAGGCAGCTTGAGCTCAAGCTGGGGACGGAGCTCTACTCCATGAAGGTCGTGCCGTTCCCCCACATTGTGCTCAGGGAGCACAAGAGGATCAACGTCGCCCAGGCTGACCGCTTCCAGGAGGGTATGAAGCGCCCGTACGGTAAGCCCACCGGCACCGCGGCGCGCGTGAAGCGCGGCGAGCCCCTGATCGTCATCGAGGTCGAGGCGGAGGGGGTCGAGGTCGCGAAGGAGGCCCTGGAGAGGGCGATGGACAAGTTCCCGATGCAGAGCAGGATATTCGTGAAAGAGAACACAGTCTAGACCACGGGGCTTCCCCCGTCATACTTCCAGTCTATCGACACATGAATCAACATTCACCGACTACGAATTGTTTCATGTCGGTACATCGGCGGGTTTGACGACCACGACCCCCGAATTGGTCGCTATCTCGTTTTTATGCTTGAGGATGTCCCCGTCGAGGGTCACGAAGTAGTCTATCTTCTGACCGAAGATCCGTGAGGCCACGGTCGCCGACGCCACGTGTAGGTTGTCGAGGGTCTTTACGCCGGTTTTCGCGCCCAGCTCCAGGGCGACGGCGAGGAGGGCGGGCATGTCGATCGTCACACCGTCGACGCTCATGGCGATCTCCCCGCCGAGGGGTATGAAGCTGAGGTTCCTGGTCGTCGCCACCCTCCTAAGGAAGGCGCCAGCGGCCTCGTCGCGCCCCATGGCCCCTCTCTTCTTCGACCGGTTATAGGCCCTGCTCACGGAGCTGACCACCTCTACCAGCGTTAGGATCGAGGTGACGCCCTCGACGGCTCCACCCTCAACGGCTTCCAATAGCCTCTTCGCGTCGTCGTGGTAGGGCTCCCGCGGGGAGTACCTCGCGAGGAGGATGTTCGTGTCGATGTAGACGATCATCTCCGGCTTCTCCCCTCGGCGACCAGCTCGGCGACGCTCATCCCCCCGAAGATGGTTTCGCCGAGGGCCTCCAGTTCGTCGTCTGAGAGGGCGGGGGAGTTGGCGAGTAGGTCCTGCGCCCCGTCGCCGAGGAACAGCGCCGGGTGCTCCCTGAGGTGCTCCTCCACCATGGCCCTGAGCGCCTCGCTTCGGCTGCGGAAGACCCCCCGGCTCACTGCCTTATCCATCTTCTTCAGCAGCTCCTCGGGGAACCTCGATGTGACAACCTCGTCCATGGCGATCAAGGTTATGTATACATTTTGAATACATAAACGTAGCGTGCACCAAGACAGGGATAAACCGGGATGAGCCGGAGAAACGGGAGTCAGAGGTGGCCGTACTGCCAAAGGAAAGCGGCGCACATCTTCGCCGTCGTGATGAACTCCTCGACCCCAATCCACTCGTTCGGGGCGTGGGCGAAGTGTGGGGGCATGCCGTCGCTCCCCGAGGAGGCGGACACCATCCTGAGCGGTGGGGCCGTGTAGTACATGCTTGGGCTCGTGCCTCCGCTCATCGGGTAGATGAGTGGATCGTTGAAGCCGAGGTCCCTGATCGCGGCCCTGTGGGCGGCGACTATGCGGGTGTTCGAGGGGCTCCTGTGGGCGTTCGCCTTCCACCCGTTAAGCCTGAGCTGGACATCGTCGAAGCCGCGTTTCTTGAGGTGGGCCTCGACCTTGTCCCAGACGTCGTCGGCGTCCATGCCGGGGACGAGGCGTATGTCCATGTTGGCCTTCGCCCACGGCGGGTTGATTGTGTACGCGGCGGGTCCGACGTAGCCGGACTGGAGCCCGTTTATGGTGAGTGTGGGCTCGAACATGTACGCCTCGATGAGGTCCGCGCCGTGGAGGCCGCGCATGAAGCCCTTGACGCCCCACTGCCGCCTCATCTTCTCCTCCTCGCCCGTAGCGGCGAGGCTTTCGAGCAGCTCCCTGTCGCCGGGTTCCGGCCCCTTTACGCCGTCGTAGAAGCCGTCGATGGCTATCCCGCCGTCCTCGCCCTTCATGCTCTCCAGCGCCCAGACGAGGCGCCACGCCGGGTTCGCCACCACCGGGGCGCAGCTGCTGTGGACGGGGCCCCGGCTGTGGTCGCAGACTAGCTGCAGGTCGATGCACCCCTTCCCGCCGATGGTGATTCTGGAGTCCCTGTACTGGGTGCTGAATGTGCTTGGGCACCACTCGGCCTCGGCCTTGAGCATCTTCTCGGGGTGCTCCCTGAGGAACCGGCGCAGCTGCCAGCTGCCGACCTCCTCCTCGCCGTCGAACGTGAAGACTATGTTGACGGGGACGCCGGCGGTCTCGCGTAGCGCCTTTATCGCCATGAGCTCGGCGACGAGTGCGCCCTTGCTGTTTATGGCTCCCCGGGCGACGATCTTCCCGTCCACCAGCTTCGCCTCGAAGGGCGGGCTCGCCCACTTGTCGAGCTCCCCCACGGGCTGGGTGTCGTACATCTGGTAGGCGACTATCGTGTGATGCGCGCCGGGGCTGAGCAGCTTGCCGTATACCACTGGGTTGCCCTCCCCCTCGACGGGGACGAGCTCGGCCTGGGCCCCGGTCTCCCCGATCACGTCGCGCACCATCTCGGCGCACCTGTAGACGTCCTCCCTGTCGCCCGAGACGCTGGGCTGCCGGAGAAGCTCCTGGCACCGCCTCACGCACTCGTCGCGGTCGGCGTCTATCCGTTTGAACACCTTTTCTAGGGACATCGTTTCCCGATGGCATCCTCCCCCCGGAGCCTATTTTAACGTTACAGCCAACCCCCTAGTGCATGTACGAGCTCGAGCTTGAGCGGGTCGTCGCCGAGATTGGCAAGAGGGGTGCTAGGAGGGTCCTCCTGCAGCTCCCGGACGGGATGCGCCCCTTCGCCTTCCAGATCGCGGAGTACATCAGGAAAGCCACCCCCTCGGAGGTCATCATAAGCGGTGACTCCTGCTACGGCGCATGCGACCTGGCCTCAAGGCAGGCAGTCGAACTCAACGTCGACCTGCTCATCCACTACGGCCACGCATGCTTCGTCCCCGCCCCCGGCGTCCCCGTCCTCTACGTCGAGGCGAGGATACCCATCAACGTACCCAAGATGGTCGAGGCGGTCCTGCCCAGCATCGCGGGTTGGGGAGCGGTCGGATTGACGAGCACGGTCCAGCACACGCCGCAGCTCAATGAGGTCGCCGAGGCGCTCAACCAGAGGGGAGTCAAGGCCCTCATCGGCGAGGGCGCGGGCATCACCCCCGAGGCGGGGCAGGTCCTCGGCTGCAGCTACGCCGCCGCCACGAGGCTACCCGGGGAAGTCGACGGCTACATCTTCATAGGCGGAGGCAGGTTCCACCCCCTCGGCCTCGCACTCACGACCGGAAAACCAGTCGTCATCGCCAACCCGTACAACGGCTCAGTCTCCAGACTCGACGAGTCAGAGCTCATGCAGCTCGCCAAGAAGAGGATGGCGTTCATCACCGCCGCGAAGACGGCGAAGACAATCGGTGTGCTCGTAAGCTCGAAGCCGGGTCAACGCGCCCTCGCGGACGCGATGATCCTCGCGGAGAAACTGGGCGACAGAGAGATCAGGGCATTCCTCATCTACCTGGACGAGGTCCGCGCCGACCAGCTCAACAACTTCACCGAGCCAGAGGCATTCATAGAGACGGCGTGCCCCCGCATAGCCATAGACGGCGTCGCCGGAGTCGAGCGCCCCATACTCACAGCCGCCGAGGCACGCGTCCTACTGGGCGAAAAGACCTGGGAGGAGACCTGGGGCCGCGCATACCTCGGCTAGGAAGCTTCACCAATCAGTTTATTAAAAAGCGGGAGCATAACAGGAGCGGTCTCCAGGGGACCGGCTCGCAGCCAAGCGGCTAGGCCGCACGCGTAGGCGCACAATCATGTCGAAGGCAAGAAACGATAAGAAGAACGTCTTCCCCGGCGAGGAGCTCGCCGTCATCGAAGAATACAACAATGGGGAGGGCAGCTACCAGAAGGACGGGCTGGTCCGCTCCGAGGAGCTCGGCGAGCCGAGGCTCAACAGGGAGAAGAGGGCCATAGAGGTCAAGAAGGTGACCAAGCCGCTCAACCTGCCCAAGGAGGGCGTCGTCGTCATCGCCGAGACGGGCTCCGTCACCCGGAGGGACGCCCGAGTCGACATATTCCGAGTCGCCGGGAAGAAGATCGAGCCCACCTACACGGGCGTCATCCACATCAACGACGTCGCCCGCGAGTTCGGCAGGGACCTCGAACACGCGATGAGGAGCGGCGACATAATCAAGGCGGTAGTCGCCAACACCAAGAACAGGATCATACAGCTGAGCATGTTCCCCCCGGACTACGGCGTAATCTACGCCTACTGCAGCCGCTGCGGAGGAATCCTCGAGAACGATAAGGGGAGGCTCACGTGCCCGAGCTGCAAACGCGTCGAGAGGCGACAGGTAGCGAAGAGCTACGGCAAGGAGGAACTATCGTGAAGCTAAACATAGTCAAGGAAGAGGAAGGCTACTTCGAGGTAGAGTTCGGCGGGGAGGGCCACACCCTCCTAAACCTCCTGCAGAGCAGCCTCCTGGAGGACCCCGCGGTCGAGATGGCGGGCTACACCCGCCCCCACCCCCTGATGGACAGGAGCATGCTCTTCATAAGGTTCAAGGGGAAGAAGGACCCGAAGGCGATGCTGAAGAAGGCCGCCGACAACGCCGAGGCCAAGCTCAAAGAGTTCGAAGAGGGCCTCAAGCAGGGACTATCCAACCTTAAAAAGTGACCCTCCCACATTCTCACGAGGGCCGATGACCACCCAGAGGCTACGCAGCGTCAAGAGGGAGATAAGGGTACTCGGCGTGGCCGCGGGGCGGGTCGGCGAGGACAGTATTATAGTAGGGGTCGTCTACCGTGGGAGCCGCTGGCTGGACGGTGTGATGAAGGCGGCCGCACGGGGCGCCGACCTCACGGACGCGCTCATCGGCATGGTGAAGGGGTCGCCCCACTCCGGCCAGATCAGGGTCATCCTCCTAAGCCGAGACAAGATGCCGCCCGATGCGGTCGTCTCCATCGAGCGACTCCACGCCGAAACCGACAAACCGACCATAATGCTCCACACGAAAGGTTCCAGCGAAAACGCCCCGTTCACCTGGAGGAGGGGCGGGGAGTCGGTGGGGTTCTCAGCCGTGGGCGTGAGCCGATGGACCGCCGAGGAGGTCCTGCAAACCGCCTCAGGGGGCAGCCTCGTCCCCGAGGCTCTCAGGGTCGCCGATATGACACTATCTGCACTCCTGGCCACGGAGCAGACATAAGGTATTAATACAGCCCCTCCGGGTTACTGGCTGTGATGGAGGAGTAAAAAACGAAGTTCTGCTCTGAGTGCGGCACCATGTGCACCATCGACCACAAGAAGAGGTGCTACGTCTGCCCCAAGTGCGGTGCCGAGCAGCCCATGGACGAGGAGATGAAGATCGAGCGCGCGGTCAAGAGCGAAGACAAGATCGTCGTGATTGGTAAGAAGGAGCAGAACCTCCGCACTACGCCGCAGGTCAAGGCCGAGTGCCCCAAGTGCGGTAACGACAAGGCCTACTGGTGGATGGTCCAGACCAGGGGCATAGACGAGTCGAGCACCCAGTTCTACAGGTGCACCAAGTGCGGCCACACGTGGCGCGACTACAGCTAATGCCCTTCAACCGCCAAATCTCTGAGACGGAAAGCGTCCATAACTTTTAAAAGGTGACACTACGGAGAGACTAATGCGGATCATACGCTTAGAAAACGTGGGATCCGTATGGAAGGCAGAAGTCCCAAGGGACAGGGGCCGAAAGGCCCCTTATCATCACAAATAATTTAAACTAAATAATAGGTTACTAGACGCGGCGGTGGCGGAGCGGAAACGCGACTGCCTTCCAAACAGTTGTCCCAAGGGATTCGCGGGTTCGAATCCCGTCCGCCGCACAGTTCCTGAAAGCTCAAACAATCTATCAGTAGATTTCACTCGAGCGTGGCGCAGTTTCATTCGAACGTCTCCGGCTTGGTGAATACGCTTTTATCCCTCCGGTCCTAGGCTAAGACAACAATCCACATCTCAGGAGACAGTGATTTGTTCGAGGTAGAGGTTTCCCGCATAGACCCGTTCCGCAACCTGATCAAGGCGCTCAGCGTCATAGTCGAGGAGGGCACATTCGTGATGAACGAGGCGCAGGTCAAGCTCCTCGCCATGGACCCCAGCCACGTCGCCATGGTGGACTTCGAGCTACCCGCCGACTTCTTCGACGCCTACAAGTGCGAGGGCGAGCCACACCTGAGCATAAACATAAAGGAGTTCCTCAAGTTCCTCGACCGCGTCGACAAGGACGAGGAGACCTGGATACGCCTCGACGAGGAGAAGGCACGCCTCGTCATACTCTGTAAGCGCGGCGGCCACAGCAGGCGCTTCGAGATGCCCATCCTCGAGCCCATCGACGACGAGGTGCCCCAGCCCAAGATATTCTTCAAGGCCAAGGCGCGCCTCGTCACAAACAGCCTGCGCAACGCGATAAGGGACGCCAATCTCGTCAGCGAGCACGTCAAGGTCGCCGTCGAGGGCGAGATGCTAAAGATCAGCGCCACCGGCGACATGGGGAGCGCCCACAGCGAGTGGGAGAAGGGGAGCGACGACCTCATCGACCTCAAGGCCGAGGAGGACAGCAGCGCCACCTTCACCCTCAGCTACCTGAACGAGATTGCGAACGCCGCGGGGAACAGCAGCGAGGTCGCCACCATCGAGCTGAGCACGGACATGCCCATAAAGATGGACTTCGAGCTGCCCAAGGGCAAGCTCGTCTACTACCTCGCGCCCTGCATCGGCGTCTAAGACTATTTCTGATTTATTTCGATTAAGATTTTAACAATCCGCCAAGATTGGCGGGTTCTTCTGGAATGAAGAATTCAGGTTCCGACATACTAACTGACTAATTATGGAAGCTCTAAACCCAGTACCCACTGGGTTGGTTGCTTCAAAAAATGCTTGTGAAGCCGTGGATCAGGTTCCGATATCTCCTGTAGGATCGAGTCATGAATGCTGACATTTCGGGCTGTTGGGGGAGGCCGGCTGAGTGTCTCGACCGAAGTCTTGGCACGTACACCGCCTCTCCATCGAACCCGTCTTTTACGGGTGCCCTTCACCAGAACTTTCGTTCCGGACGGATGTCTATTTTTGGGAGCGGCTTCGGACTTAGATGCTTTCAGCCCTTATCCGCAGGAGCGTGGCTGCCCGGCATGCCTTGTCAGACAACCGGTAAACTATAGGCTCCAGCGCCTCGTTCCTCTCGTACTGAAGGCCCTTTCCCCTCAGACATCCTGCACTCCCAGTAGATAAAAACCGACCTGTCTCGCGACGGTCTAAACCCAGCTCACGATCCCTTTTGATAGGCGAGCAGCCTCACCCTTGGCCCCTTATGCAAGGCCAGGATAGGAAGAGCCGACATCGAGGTACCGAACCGCGAGGTCGATGCGAACTCTCGCCCGCGACAAGCCTGTTATCCCCGAGGTAACTTTTCTGGCACTACCGGCCCTCATCTGTAAGGACACGATAGCTCGTTAAGCCCGGCTTTCGCCTCCGGAACACTTAGTTTGGATGATTCCGGTCAGGCTAGCTTTTGGCTTTACCCTCTACGGAGGGTTTCTGTCCCTCCTGAGCTAGCCTTTGGGCCCCCTCGATTCCTTTTCAAGGGGGTGCCGCCCCAGCCGAACTGCCCATCAGCCGTTGTTCCGGGCTACATGGCCTCGGTGAGGGGGGAGGTCGCAAATGTGTGGTGTTCCATTGTTGCCTCCTACGGACCCGGAGATCCGTGTTCATAGGCTCCCACATACGCTCTGCAAATGTAACCTCACCCCAGCGACTGACTGCAGTAAAGCTCTACGGGGTCTTCTTGTCCCACTGGGAGACGCTGGACTGTTCGTCCAGCAGGTGGGTTCACCGGGTTATACGCGGGGACAGCGGGGTCCTCGTGGATCCATTCATGCACGTCGTAACTTACACGACAAGGCATTTGGCTACCTTGAGAGAGTCAGAGTTACTCCCGTCGTTTAGCGGCCCTTAGCTCGGTTGAAATCAAGTTTGAGGTACCACCACTGGACAGGATTCAATAGCCGTACACACCCTTACGGGCTAGCGGCTACCTATGTTTTTATTAAACAGCCGGAACCCCCTAGTCACTGCGACCTACCGCACCCCCTTGCGGGAATGCCGTAGGCACCCCTTATACCAAAGATACGGGGCTAATTTGCCGAGTTCCCTCGCGTAGAGTTACCCGACACGCCTTGGGCTACTCACCCTGAGCACCGGTGTTGGTTCTGGGTACGAATACGATAGATCCCTTCCGCAGCGCTTTTCATGGGCTCCAGGGCTCGGCTGAACCCCCCTAAACGGGGGGCTATTCCTATTTTCTTCTGGTTCTCACCATTACGGTACTCCCCAGAATTGGATAGTTAAACAGAATGACAGTTCTGCTCAACCTACCCCGAAGCGTCACGCTGCGGACCTTGTGTCGCCACATGTACTACCGTAGTACAGGAGTGTTAACCTGTTTCCCATTCGACCAGGCATGTTAAAGCTGGCCTTAGGATCGACTAACTCCCGGCTGACGACGCGTTGCCGGGAAACCCTTGCTCTTTCGGCGATCGAGATTCCCACTCGACTATGCTGTTACTACCGCCGGGATACTCACTCCCGACCGGTCCACAGGACTTCACAGCCCTGCTTCTGCCCAATCGGGACGCCCATCTACCAGAATACGCTTACGCGGACCTCTAGGGTATCGGCGGCTGGCTTAAGACCCGTCCATCTTTGAGGCCCTAAGCCTCGGCGGGTGATCTGTTACGATTTCTTTGAAGGGTGGCTGCTTCTAAGCCTACCTCCCCGCTGTCTTAGGCTTACGACGCTCTTTTGTTTGTCACTTAGCCAGCACTTGGGGGCCTTAACCCCAGTCCGGGTTGCTCCCCTCACGAAGCACGAGCTTAACCCGTGCGTTCCGTCTCCCCAGTTCCACGGCTCTGGCGTATTCGGAGTTCAAAAGGAAAGTGAAAGGTTTCCCTTCCGTGTTTTCCGATTGGTGCTCTACCCCGCCAGATGCCTCCCTGGAGACTATGCTGCGACATACTTCGATGGGAACTAGCTATCAGCAGATTAGATTGGTCTTTTGCCCCTATACCAAGGTCAGGGGAGCAATTTGCACGTTAGCACCCTTGCAGGCCTCCATCAGGCTTTCGCCTGACTTCACCTTGCCCTGGCATAGATCATCTGCTTTCTAGTCTGACCGTCGTGACTCCGCGCCCTTTCAGACGCAGCGACTTGCCTTACGGCTGCTCGCATTTCGGTTTCCCTGCGCTTTCGGGCATCGCGCCCTTATGCTTGCCACTACGGTAAACTCCCCGGCTCGTGATTCTAAACGAAGCATGAGACCCCGGATTAGCCACGCTCGTAATGCCGGGTTACCCCGGCCTCCTTTGCGTGGATTACCTTACGGGCCTCAATCGTCAATAACTACGTGGGTTCAGGCTCTTTTGACGCCCCTCGCGGGGGACTTTTCATTTTTCCGTCACCGTACTAGTGCGCTATCGGTCTTGGGTTGTATTTAGCCTTGGAAGCTGATGTCTCCCAGTTTCACACGCCAATCCCAAGGCGTGCTACTCCGGAAACAAAGCAGTCACTTTCGACTTTCGTATAAGGGGCTATCACCCTCTATGGCGGAGCTTTCCAGAACACTTCTACTTCGTCGACTAGAGACAACCTTGTCCCATACACCACATCTTCGCCAGCTCGTCGCTGGAGAATTCAGTTTAGGCTTTCTCCTTTTCGCTCGCTGCTAGTCAGGAGATCCCAGTTGGTTTCTTTTCCTCCCCTTAATAGGATGTTTCGGTTCAGGGGGTTCCCGCTCCTCACGGAGCAACGCCCGAAGGCGTTAGGAAGTCCAATTCGGGCATCCTCGGATCTCGGACTGCGTGCGTCTACCCGAGGCTTATCGCAGCTTGCCACGCCCTTCATCGGCACCCAAGCCAAACCATTCACCACGTAGCGTAGTATATCAGCATGACCCGGTCCCACAGCTGGAGTCGGAACCTGTGCACGGCTTCATAGCCTCTTCGGGGGATTCCATCCCCCCGTGGCTCGCCCTTAGCCCCGCGAGCTGTGCTCGGGGGCCGCATATTGTGAGATTGATCTGGGTCGGGTAGCTACTTCCTCCGCAACACTGCGTCTTTTCTTAGGAGGTGATCCGGCCGCACCTTCCGGTACGGCCACCTTGTTACGACTTAACCCTCCTTACGAGCCCCAGGTTCGGTGCGACCAACATTCGATCACGCCTCACCCGAAACTCATTCGGGTGGTTCGACGGGCAGTGTGTGCAAGGAGCAGGGACGTATTCACTGCGCGATGATGACGCGCGGTTACTAGGCATTCCATGTTCACGAGGGCGGGTTGCAGCCCTCGATCCCAACTGAGGTAGGGTTTAGGGATTGGCTTCATCTCTCGATGTTGCAGCCCTCTGTCCCTACCATTGCAGCCCGCGTGTGGCCCAGGATATTCGGGGCATACTGACCTGCCGTTGCCCGCACCTTCCTCAGCCTTGTCGGCAGCGGTCCCCCAAGAGTGCCCAGCGGCCCTTTAGGCCCTGATGGCAACATGGGGTACGGGTCTCGTTCGTTACCTCACTTAAGAGGACACCTCACGGCACGAACTGGCGACGGCCATGCACCTCCTCTCAGCTCGTCTAGCAAGACCTTCAATCTGGCCTTCACCCTGCTGTCGATCCTGGTAAGATTTCCGGCGTTGACTCCAATTAAACCGCAGGCTTCACGCCTGGTGGTGCTCCCCCGCCAATTCCTTTAAGTTTCAGCCTTGCGGCCGTACTCCCCAGGCGGCTAGCTTAACGGCTTCCCTGCGGCACTGGGGCGGCACGTGGCCGACCCAACACCTAGCTAGCATCGTTTACAGCTGGGACTACCCGGGTATCTAATCCGGTTCGCTGCCCCAGCTTTCGTCCCTGACCGTCAGGCGTGTTCTAGTGGGCAGCCTTCGCCACTGGTGGTCCTCCTGGGATCAAAGGATTTCGCCCCTACCCCAGAAATACCGCCCACCTGTCCCACCCTCTAGCTGTATGGTATCACCCGCGGTCCAACGCTTAGGACGCTGGATTTAACGGGGGACGGATACAGCCAGCTACGGACGCTTTAGGCCAAATAATAGTCCCCACCACTCGAGGGGCTGGTGTTACCGCGGCGGCTGACACCAGTCTTGCCCCCCTCTTATTCCCACAGGATATTACTCTATGGAAAAGCAGCCCTTATCGGACTGCACTCGAGGTAACCCCATCGTACTTTCGTACATTGTGGAGTTTTCGCGCCTGCTGCGCCCCGTAGGGCCTGGGCCCCTGTCTCAGTGCCCATCTCCGGGCTACCACTTTCATGGCCCGTACTGGTCAAAGGTTTGGTGAGCCGTTACCTCGCCAACTGCCTGATCAGCCGCAGCCCCATCCTCGGGCACACGACAAACATGACTGCCGTGCCTTTGGGCGTGGAACCATTCCAGGCCTCCACACCTATCACGGATTAGCCCCAGTTTCCCGGGGGTATCCTTGTCCCGAGGGTAGGTTAGCTACGTGTTTCTGAGCGGTATGCCGCTCGTCCTCATGGTTGGACGCGCGCGACTAGCATGGCTTAGTCCCACCTCGATAGCAGTGGGGTCCGACGGGATCAATCGGAATGAACCGCAAGTCTTTCTGCTTAGCAGATATTGCGGAGGAGTTCTGTACCTACCCGACCCATATCCGACCCGAAGGGTGTGACCCCTTTGCTCAGGTCGTCATACCTGTTTCCGCCACTGGAGCCGATCCTTCATCCCGAGGCCAAACGCCTCCGTCGGATCGAAGCCGCCGACTATGGGCGGAAG
>JAUYEB010000094.1 GCA_030691555.1 Candidatus Bathyarchaeota archaeon | reverse complement strand
CTGCTCCAGAACATGACGGGGGCGACCGTTGTGGACTGCATAATCGAGGAGGACAGCCTCATCTTCACCGTCAAGAAGGGGGAGGTCGGCCTCGCCGTGGGGAAGGGCGGGGAGAAGATAAAGCGGTTCCGCGCCATGACGAACAAGCAGGTCGAGATATTCGAGTACATGGACGACCCCGACAAGTTCCTCAGGAACGCGTTGAAGCCGGCGCAGGTGAAGGATATCCGCCTCGTCGACAGGATGGACGGGCACAAGATAGCGATGGTTACCGTCGACCCACACGATAAGGGGATAGCCATCGGCAAGAACGGGGAGAACATAAAGAAGATACGCTTCCTAGCGAAGCGCTACTTCAGCCTGGAGAACGTCGTCGTCAACGAGTCGGCCCGATTGGGGCCCTTTTTTCCGTTTGTCTGTTTCTCGTCGCGTGCACGTGGGGGGGGAGGGGGGTGTGTTCGTCGTCGCCGCGTTTCCGGTTATTTTCGTCTGTTTTCGGTTTTGGGGTCTTTTTCGGGGTTGTTTGGCGGCGGATGCCGGCGGAGGTTGGAGGGGTATCTCGTACCCGAGGCGCGGGGTCCTTGCTGCCCTAAGCCCCTATGGGGGCGTGTATGCCTCTCTTCTTCGCCTCGGCCCTCCTCGACCTGCTCTCGGCGAGCCTCAGCACGGTCGCCGCGAGTTCCTCCACGCGCTCCGAGCCTCTCTCCTCGTCGTAGAACGCGTCGACTCCGGCTCCCTCGTCTTCTTTTTTCGTCGTCACCTTGTCTGAGCCCCGTATGATTATTATTGGGAGGCTCGGGAAGCCGCTGCCCCTGACGGTCTCGGCGATCTGCGGGCCGTCTACGTCTCCCATCTCGCCGTTGAGTATGAGGCAGTCGAACCCGTCCCGCAGTATCTTGACGACGTCGTGGGGGTTTGAGGTGGTCGTGATCTCGAGGTTTGGGAGTTTCCCCTTCATCGACCGCGTAAACTCTAGGCGCGTCGGCTCTTTGTCCACGTAGAGGACTCTGATCTTCTTCGGGTCTGATGATGTGGACATTGATAATACTGATCCGGGGGGGCTGGATCTGTTATCTTGGTTGTGGAGGGGCGAACTGTGTTAGGGTTCTACGTCCGCCCTGTTTTCTCCCGATTAACGGGCATAGCGATGATTATCTCGGTGTGTGTGGGTTTTATCTTGGGTGTGATTGATGGGCGGTGTTTGGCCCGAGGGTAAGAGGTGCGCCGTCTGCCTGACGTTCGACTGCGACGCGGAGTACGTCTTCATGGGGAACAGGCCCGAGGTCGCGAGCATGCCGCGGACCATGAGCTTGGGAGAGTACGAATGGAACGCCCCCGTCTACCCGCGCCTCCTCAACCTCCTCGACAAGCACAGAGTCAAGGCGACCTTCTTCGTCCCCGGGATAAACGCCGTCAACCACCCCGACGTCTTCAGGGAGATCGGGAGACGGGGCCACGAGCTCGCCTGCCACGGGTGGAAGCACGAGGACACCGTGAAGCTCCCGAAGGAGGAAGAGGCGAGGCGGATACTCGCCACCCGAGACGCGATTAAGGAGGCGTCCGGGTTCACACCCGTCGGCAACCGCGTCGCCGGCGGAGAGGTCGGCCCCAACACACACGACATCCTCGCCGAGAACGGCTTCCTCTACGACTCGAGCATGAGGGGCAGCGACCTACCCTACAGGCTAGGGAACGGCCTCACCATCGTGCCCAGCTACTACGACATGGACGACTTCCACCTCTTCGCCGACTACCCCGGCACCAGCTACAACACGCGCATACAGAGCCCCGAGACGGGCTACCAGATATGGACGAACGCCTTCGACGGCTACTACCAATACGGGCTCTGCTACACCACGATGTTCCACCCCCAGATCATCGGCAAACCCGGGGGCCTCATGCTCCTCGACAGGCTCCTCAACTACATAGAACGCTTCCCAGCCGTCTGGCACGCCACCGCTGAGGAGGTTGCACGCCACTGGGCGAAAAAGTAGAAAAGTATAATTAGTAGAAAATTCTACCTTTAATCGTGGCTACCTCGATAAAGGTCAGCGAGGCTTCCAAGGAGTTGCTTGACCGTATCCAAGCCAAGATCACCTTGACCAAGGGCAAGAAGATATCCCTAAACGACCTCATAGACGCCCTTATCCGCGTGTCCCTCGACCACGAGGAAGAGCTGTTGGAGAGGACGACGGGTGAAGCTCCACCTGAAGGGGATGAACTGGAGAGTCTGCTCCGACTCTCAACAGACTGGGGGGTAGAGACCCGGGCTGACGAGATCGATGAGCACCTCTACGCCACACGGGGACGAGGCAAACCATGAGGCGCGGTCGAGGCGTCTTCATCGACACCAGCCTATTCGTAGCCGTCCACAACACGAGGGACGTCGACCATGACCGCGCCATCGAGATCATAAAGGATGTCACAAGCGGCGACCACGGCCACGTGTTCACATCCGATTACGTCTTCGACGAGGCCGTGACGACGGCGCTCGTCAGGACCAAGAGGCTCGAAAACGCTACTCGACTAGGTGAGATGATCCTGAACCTCGTCGATAAGAGGTTTATAGAGATGGTGCGCGTCGATGAACACACCTTCAACTCTGCGTGGTCCCTGTTCCAGAGACTCGGAGCCGCGGGGCTCAGCTTCACAGACTGCACAAGCCTCGCCGCGATGTCCGCTAGGAAGTCAGAGACGATAGCCAGCTTCGACTCCCACTTCCAGGGACTGGCCAGTGTGATCCGATAGAGCCGCTGAGCACCCGATCTTGCAGCAACGTGAGCGTAATCAAGCCCACCGGTGGAAATGGCGGGGAACGCTATCCGTGCATCGACATTAAACCTACCTAACCACCACGAGGCGCCTCGGGGGAAGCCTTTTTTCAGCCGGGGCACAATGAGGGCTGAAGGACATGCTTGAGAGGGAGGCGGCCAAGTACCCGTTCCTCAGGGAGGCGGTGAAGCTAGTGGACGCCCTGAACCTCCAGCTCGACGACCTCGCCGACCCAAGCTACTCGAAGGTCCTCGACCGCGCGGCGGAACGGATCATACAGGCCATCGAGGACGGCGCCATCGACGATCGACTCGACGACTACATGACGGAACTCCTCAGCTTCCCCGTTGCGGCCATGTTCGTCACCGTAAAGGGCGAGCAGTTCCTCAGCCGACGCTACGCCCTCGCCGAGGCCGTCCGCGTATACTTCCTCCTCCAAGAGGAGGAGCGCGACAAGCTCGCCCAGATTGCTAGGGACGACTTCGGCTGGGACCTGAAGGACTCGGGGGAGCGCTACGACGGCGTCCTGCACGACTTCCAGCTCCACTTCGGCGACTACCTCCACTCCTCCGGCTCCTTCCACGAGGACAAGTGGAAGCTCGTGAACCGCATAGTCAAGAATGGTTACGTCCTCCTCACTCAGCGCGAGGTCGCCCGGCTCATTCAGGGGGAGGTCGAGACCCTGATCAAGGAGCGGGTGAGTAAGCAGGTCAAGATCAACCTCCCCGAGCCCCTGCAGGAGCGCTTGAATCGGGTCTCCAAGGTCTTCGAGGAGAACCGCACCCGCCTTGGGGGCGAGGACCTTCCATCCGAGGTCATCAACGAGGCATTCCCGCCCTGCATCCGGTACTGCATGGAGGGGCTGCTCGCCGGCAGACGCGCGAGCCACATGGAGCGCTTCGCCCTCACGAGCTTCCTGGTCACCGTCGGGATGCCCCTCGACCGCCTCGTCGACCTCTACACGAGCGTGAGCGACTTCGACCCGGCGATGACACAGTATCAGGTGGAGCACATAGCCGGCGTCCGGGGAAACCGCACCAAGTACACCCCCCCGCTGTGCGACACCCTTCGCACCCACGGCATCTGCCGCAACAAGGACGACATCTGCGAACGAGTGAAGCACCCACTCAGCTACTACCGCATAAAGGCGCGCCGACTGGCCTACCAGAGGCCCCAGCCGCAGGCTCAACCCTCAAATACCCCGAAGCCGAGCCAATAGAAGAACAGGCTTGGCGGAAACCGTCAAGGACAAGATCAGAAACACGGGGCTCCACTTCTGCAAACACTACAACAACGTCGTGCGATTCAACCCCCAGCTCTGCGGCAAGTGCCCCCACAGCAGCCTCAGCAAGTAGAGTCTAGCCAAACCAGTTTTAAGACGACGACGGACAACTCATACTGAGCGCCTATGGAGCAGGACTGGGGGAGCCCGAGGTTCGTAGCGGACCAGTTCCATAGGTGGTACCAGGGAAACGCCCGGAGCATCCCGGCGCCAACCGAGATCAAACAACGCGAGTTCGCCTTCCTCCAGTTCGGCGGCAAGGCGATGTTCCGCCACATAGGCTTCCCAGACGAGGGCGCCTTCCGACGCTACCTATCCGAGAGCAGCCCCGCCCACAGCTACCACAGCTCCAGCTACTACCAGCGCCCCGACGCCGACATGGCGGGGAAGGGCTGGACCGGGGCCGACCTCGTCTTCGACATAGACGCTGACCACTTCGACCTCCCCTGTCAGCACGAGCACGATAAGTGGAAATGCCGGAATTGCGGAGCCGAGGGCACCGGTAAGCCCCCGGAGATATGCGCGTGCGGCAAGGCCGCCTTCGAGGAGGAGTCGTGGCTCTGCGAGCACTGCCTACAGGCCGCGAAGCACGAGACCCAGAAACTCCTCGACATACTCATACAGGACTTCGGGTTCAGCCCCGCCAACGAACTCGTGGTCAACTTCTCGGGCAACCGCGGCTACCACGTCCACGTCAGGAGCAAGCGCATAAGGGGCCTCGACCAGTCGGGGCGCAGGGAGGTGGTAGACTACATGCTTGGCACGGGCCTCAAGCCCGAGTACCTGGGCTTCAACCCACGCGCCAAGGGGGGCAGATCGACCCTCGCCGACGGGGGGTGGAGAGGCAGGGCCGGCAGGGCCCTATACGACTACATAGCCTCCGCCGACACCCAGACCGTGAAGGACCTGAAACTGGGCAGGAAGATCACCAGCCTACTGGTCAACGAGAAGGAGAAGGCTCTAACCATACTCGAGGAGGGCCACCCCAGCATGTTCCTGAAGGCCGTCGGGGTCGGCGACGAGGAGCGGCTGATGACCGATCTCGGGCGGATAATGGAGATCGCCGTCAAGGAGCAGGCCGCCGACATAGACACCGTGGTCACTACCGACATCCACCGCCTCATACGCCTCCCAAACACCCTCCACGGCAAGACCGGCTGGCAGGTCCAGACGATCCAACTCGAATCGCTGCCGGACTACGATCCGTTGACAAGCGCAATAGCGTTCAGGGGCGGGGAGGCGAAGATATATGTCCGCCACGCCCCGAAGGTTAGGATCGGCGACGCGGAGTACGGCCCCTACAGCCAGGAGACCATCGTGGTCCCCATGGCGGTGGCCATGTTCCTACTCTGTAAAAAAGGAGCAAGAATCGAGCCATGACGGAGTCATACAGGACCCTGTACGATGCCTGGAGGCGTGAGAGGCAGAGGCCAGACATACAGCCCCTCCCGGAGGGGTTCCACCAGGCCATGGCGGGCTACATCACCCAGCTCCGGGAGCAGAACCGCGCCGCCGAAAAGACATCCGTCAGGGGAAAGCTCATCGAGAAGGAGCGGGAGCACGCGGAGAAGATGCTCCAAGACATCAACCACCTCCGGCTCACGAAGCTCGTCACATCCGAGCTCAACGGGGCGCCCATGGAGCCCCTAAACCTCACCGCTGAGGAGAAGAGACTCCAGGTTGAGATGCGTCGCCTACTCGCGACACACACGCAGGGCCTCAAACAGGCGCTGCAGACCAGGGAGCCCGCCGTCGAGGCGCCCCCCGTGGTCACGCCACCACCGATTCCCCCGAGCCAACCCCCCCAACCCCGCGACATGACCGATAAGGGCTTCAAGGTAGTGCGCCTGACCCAGCCGCTCCCCGCTATAATGGGCGTCGACATGAAGACATACGGCCCATTCAAGGCCGAGGATGTCGCATCCCTCCCCGCGCAGAATGCGGATAACCTAATAAGGAAGGGCATAGCCAAGCTAGTGGAGACAGAGCCATGAAAGTTCCAAAGATAATCAGGACTTTCTGCCCCAAGTGCAAGACTCACACCGAGTTCACCGTCGCCTTCTACAAGGCCGGGAAGCGCCGCGGTGCCCGGAAGGGCGAGCGCGACCAGGCTCAGCGCAAGCAGGGCTACGGAGGCCAAAAGTTCCCCATGCAACACAACCAGGCAAAGGTCACCAAGAAGACCACACTACTGCTCCAGTGCAAGGAGTGCAAGCACAGCCTGATGCGCGAGGGACTGAGGCTCAAGAAGGCGGAGTTGGAGTAAGATGGCGGAGTGGGACAACCTAATCCCCAGGCCCTCCTCGAGGTTCCTGAGGGTAAAATGCCTCAGCTGCGAGTCTGAGCAGATCGTATTCAGCCACGCGACCCACGAGATAAAGTGCCGCACATGCGGCGAGGTCATCGCGAGGCCAACCGGCGGCAAGGCCGAGATCAACGGCTCCGTCATGGCAGTTCTAGGGTGACCAAGCCCATGAGTCTGGGGCACGCCGAGTGGCCGGAAACAGGCGAGATGGTCGTAGCGACCGTCAGCCGCATCGAGTCATACGGCGCATACGTCGCCCTAGACGAGTACAACAACAAGGAAGCACTCCTCCACATCTCGGAGATCAGCTCCCGCTGGGTCAGAAACATCCGCAACCACGTCAGGGAGAACCAGAAGGTCGTACTCCAGGTCCTAAGGGTAGACCCCTCGAAGGGCCAGGTCGACCTCAGCCTCCGCAGGGTCAACAAGGACGACCGCAGGAAGAAGATAGAGCAGTGGAAGAAGACCCGCAAGGCGGAGACCCTACTCAAGCAGGCGGCCACCGAGCTAAAGGTCACGCCGGAGGACCTCTACGACGAGATAATCCCCGGGCTCAACGAGGCCCAGATCATCCTCTACGACGCCCTCGAGCAGGCCGCCAAGAAGGGCGCCAAGATATTCACCGACGCGGGCATAAAGGCCAAGACCGCCGACGCCCTCGCCGCGATCGCCAAGGAGAAGATCGTGGTCAAGGGAGTGACCATACAGGGCGTCTTCGAGGTCACCGCGATGGGCAGCAGGGGCGTCGAGGAGATAAAGGACCTGTTCAGGGGCGTCAAGGACCTGGGCGAGGACACCGAGTCCACGGTCAACATCTACACCCTCGGGGCACCGAAGTATAGGGTCGAGGTCACATCGGAGGACTACAAGAAGGCGGAGCTCGCCCTCGACCGGATCGTGAAGCAGGCCGAGAAGGACTGGTCGAGCCACGAGGGCGCCATCGCCTTCAAGAGGGACTAGGTGGAACGGCCATGGTCTGGCTCCTCAGGAAATGCGTCAAGTGCGGCTCATACACCCTCCACGAGGACAGCTGCCC
>JAUYEB010000237.1 GCA_030691555.1 Candidatus Bathyarchaeota archaeon | reverse complement strand
TGGGATTATGGTTGATGTTCATCGTCTCCCGTGGAGGTTGCTCTCATCAGTTGAGAACATCATACGTCTCGTCGCTTTTTTAAACCTTCCCTACGAGAACTAACCCATGGCCAACAGGATCGCCAAGCTGGCAGATAAAATCGCCGAATGCGGGCTCGACGCCTACGTGGCATCGAGATCTCCGAACATCAGGTATTACACGGGTAGTATAGGAGGCAGTCACCTGATCGTGACACCGGACAGGGACCCCCTCCTGCTCGTGAGCGTCCTAGACGAGAACGTCACCAAGGACCAGGCCAGCGACTGTACCGTGGACACCTATACGCCGGCGAGCCTCCTAGAAAGATTCGCAGACGCGCTGAGGGAAAGCCACAGCGTGAGGGTCGGTTTCGACGACCTCCCGCTCCAGCTTCTTGCGCGGATACGCAGGAGGCTACCCGAGGTTTGCTTCACCCAAAACCAGGAGGAAGTCTGGCAGCAGAGGATGGTCAAAGACGCGGGGGAGATCAGGCTGATGTCGGAGGCGGGGAGGCTCGCCGACGTTGCCATGCAGGCCCTGAAGGATAAGCTCGCCATCGGCGCCACCGAGTACGAGCTCGCCGCGGAGGCATCCTACGCGATGATGCGCGAGGGGGCCGAGGCGCACTCCTTCGAGTTCACCGTGGGCTCGGGGCCCCGGTCGGCCTACCCGCACGCCTCGGTCACCGACAGGAAGATCACGCGCGGAGACCTCATCGTCGTCGACATCGGCGCCACCCACGGGGGCTACTGCTCCGATATAACTCGGACCTTCGTGGCGGGCAAACCCGATGGCAAGAAGGCGACCATCTATGACGTGGTTCTCCGCTCCCACGAGGCCGCCTTCGGGGAGATGAAGCCGGGAGCCGGCTGCAGGGAGGTGGACGGCGTCTCGAGGAGGATAATCGAGGAGGCCGGATACGGGACGAACTACACCCATTCACTGGGCCACGGCGTCGGACTGGAGATACACGAGCCCCCCTCGGTCAGCCAGAGGAGCGCCGAGAGGCTCGAGGCCGGGAACGTGGTATCCGACGAGCCGGGGGTCTACATCCACGGCTACGGCGGTGTGAGGATAGAGGACACCGTCCTCCTGACCCCCAAGGGACCGAGGAGGCTCACAAACTTCCCCCGGGAACTAGAGAACGCAGTCTTCTAGCTCACTTACCGTAGCGCCTGTTTCGGAGCTGGTAGCTCCGAATCACCCTCTGCAGGTCGATCTGCCTGAACTCGGGCCAGTAGACGTCAACGATGAAGAGCTCACTGTAGGCCGCCTGCCAGAGCAGGAAGTTGCTGAGGCGCGACTCGTTCCCGGTCCTTATTATGAGGTCGGGCTCCTGCTGTGGGAGGTGCTTCGTGTAGAGGTGTGCCTCGATGAGCTCCTCGTTGATCTGCCCGGGCTCTAGCTTGCCCTCCTTGACGAGCTCGGCGAGCTCCCTTGTGGCGTCCACGATCTCGGCCCGGCCACTGTAGGCGAGGGCGACGTTTAGGTAGAAGCTGCTGTTTTTCCTTGTCGACTCCTCGACCTCGGCGATGAGCTTCTGGAGATTCTCGGGCAGGAGGTTCCTCCGCCCGATCGCCATGACGCGGACCTTGTACTTCTCGAGGACGTCGGAGGCGAGGACGTCCCGGAGCGCCTTCTCGTAGACCCTCATGAGCTCCTCGACCTCCTTGTCGGCGCGCTTGAAGTTCTCGGTGGAGAAGGCGTAGAGGGTGACGGTGTTTATGTTGAGGTTGAGGCACCACTCGAGGAAGTCCTTGACGTGCTCACCGCCTGCCCGGTGCCCCTCCCAGGGGTCCTTGTGCTGTTCCCGCGCCCAGCGCCGGTTCCCGTCGAGGATTATGCCGATGTGCGTAGGCATCTCGTCCTCCCTTATCTGGCTCTTGAGCCAGCGGCCATAGACCCTGTAGACGCCCATGGCGGAGAGGATGTCCTTGAGCATCGGGGCTTCACAGTAGGGAGGTATCCCCTCGATAAAACCTTGACTCACTCGGCCCTTTAGGTGAAGGGGAGGCGCTTATACCTCTTGTACGTTATTACGACGGCGATGATAGTTGTCAAGATACTGGCGAGCGTGTAAAAGATCAACGGGGACCAGAAACCGATCTGTGTCGAGGGGTCCTGGAGTATCTTTGCAGACTCGATCACGATCAACCACACCCAGAATGTGAGGTTGAGGCTTACGATGCTCTGCGCGAGTCGCTCGTCCTTTTGAAGATAGTGAGATACCGCGCCTCCGATGAAGAAGACGCCTACGCCGAGCATAATCAGATCGATCCCTTTCTGCAGGAAGACGGATAGGAACATCGGTAGCATCCCCGCCCACCATGAAAGGTCACTGAGAGACACCGGGGAAGGTATGTAGTTGATGGCTGAACTCAACCCCTGAAATATCCCCATAATGGCCACCATGGTGCCGATGATGCGCGCGACGTACATGACCTGCTCCTCGGGTGGGGGCAACTTGGGCTTGAAGGTAGTTATCTTGTCGTATATCCCGAATCCCTTCAGGAAAAGTGCGATACCGAGGACGAACACAACAGCCAAGCCCGCATTCTGGAGCTGATTGGAGGCCATCAAGAACCCGAAGATGAGTAAGAGGACCCCAGGGATGCCCAGCGCGAACCGAGCGTAGTAGGGGTCATCGAATATCATCCTCAGGTACTTGCCGAGGACGGCGTATGTCTCCTCGATCCTCTCGCTGTGCTTCACGACGACGTGGTGGACACTAGTTATGGGGACCCGGCTCTGGAGTATAGGCTTCAGGACGTCGTCGGCGAACCCGTCGGTGACGAGGACTATGCCGGTCGCAGGGTAGTCGGCGAGGACCTTCTGCAGCTCCTCCATCATCTTCCTGTCGGCCTCTATGCCTCCGTTTTGGGACCCGGCGATGGTAGCGACCTGGAACTCCTCGTCGGGGTACTTTTCGGCTAATTGAATGTGAAGCTTTACCGCGCCGAACATGGCGTTCGAGTCGGCCTCCTCAGGGTCGGCGATAGCCAGGGAGGCAGCGGCTTCCTTGTTCGCGTCGACGCCGACTATCGGCGTGGGGACCATGGCCTTCTTCCCGATGTCGTCGTCCTGGTCAACGCACAGGATCAGGGTCTTCGCCTTGGTGTCCATCGCCGTCTATCTCAACCGATTACCCGTCGGGGATATATATGATTCTACAATCAAGCGGGGTCATATGATGAGCCCGAGGGCGTCCTTCAGCCCCTTGTACCTGTTCCGTATGGTGACCTCGGTCACCCCGGCCGCGTCGGCTATCACCTTCTGCGTCCTCTTCTCGTTGTTTATGACGCACGCTATGTAGAGGGCGGCGGCGGCTAGGCCCATGGGGTCCTTGCCGGCGGTCGTCCTCACCTTCTCGGCCCTGCGGAGTATGTCGACGGCGGTCTGCTGGGTCTTCTCCCCGACGCCGACCTTGGCGGCGATCTTGGGGATGCGGAGCTGTGGGTCCGGTTTCGGCATGGAGATGTTGAGGTTTTTCAACATGAGTCGATAGCAGCGTGCTATGTCCTTCTTTTCTATGGGGCTCTGCTCGGCTATCTCCCTGAGGGTCCTGGGGGTCTGGGTTATCCTGCACGCGGCGTAGAGGGCCGCTGCGGCTATCGCCGAGATCGATCTCCCCCGGACGAGGCCGCTGTCAAGCGCCTTCCGGTATATCACCGCGGCGCGCTCCTTGATGTTCGCCGGGATGTGGAGCTTGTCGCAGAGCCTGTCGAGCTCGGCCATCGCCTGGGCGAGGTTGCGGTCGGTCGAGCTGTGGACTCGTGACCTTATCTGCCACTTCCTGAGTCGGAGCATCTGGAGCTTGGTG
>JAUYEB010000076.1 GCA_030691555.1 Candidatus Bathyarchaeota archaeon | reverse complement strand
GGCGGCGAGGCCGGTGTTGCGTGCCCTCCCGTACCTGAGGCGGAAGCCTCCGACGGCGCCGGGGAAGCCGAAGACGGGGCGGCCGACTATTATCTCGTCCATGAAGGCGGCGGTGGGCTCCTTCGACTCCCCCTCGCCCTTCTTCTTCCTCCCCATCTTGAGGAGCCAGTCCCAGCCCGTGACGCCGAGCTTGTCGGTGGCGCCGTGGAGCTTCCGGGAGCGGCCCACTATGCCGTCGACGACGACGTTGAGGGCGCCGCCGCGTAGCCTGTTGGTCTCTATGCCGGCGACGTCGCGGTAGTTGCTCACCTCGTATGGGTCGGTGGCGACGCCGGTGGCCTCGACGGGTATCTGGCGGAGGGCGGTCTCGAGGTCGTCGTCCGTGACGTGGTACTGGAAGCGGCGGACGGTGCGCTCGTAGAGGCGGACCTCCTCGATGAATCGCTGTACCTGCTGCTCGGATGGCTGGTACCTATCGAGGCCGAGGCGGGTGCGGACGTAGTCGGCGACGACGAGGGTCATGGCCTGGGCGGTGCCACCGGCGGGGCGGATGGGGCCGGCGAAGTAGAGGCTGAGGTACTGGGTGCGGTCGGGGTTGGCCTTTATGACGATCTTGGGCAGGCCCTCGATGGGGGCGACTGTGACGCCCTCCGTCATTATGGCGAGGGCCGTCCTGATGGCCTGGTCGGCCGCCTTCTCCCGCTCGAAGACGCCGAATCGCCCCAGGGTCACCTCCTCCGCTATCTTGAAGGCCATCTCGCGGCGGTCCATGCCCTCGAGCTCCCTCATGCGCGCCGTGAGGCCGGGTGGGCCGAGCATCTTCTCGACTCGCTCGGCTATGTCGCGGGTGATCTGGGGCTCTGGCTCGGTGGAGGCGTCGAGTCCCTTCGACTTGGCCCTCGCCGCCACCTCGTAGAGGGCTGCCAGCTTCGCCTCTAGCTCTTCGAAGTACGCCCTGTACTCTGGTGTCATGCGGAGCTGGCTCAAATCGAGAAGCTAGGGTGCGTCGGGGGATAATAGGCTTAGGCCTTGAGTGCCTTGGTGATCTCCGAGATGCGCTCGGTGACCTTGTCACCGTCTTCGACGAGGGTGCCCGTGACGACTATCTGGGCGCCCGCCGTCTTCGCCGCGAGGGCGGCCTTGGCGTCGCGTATGCCACCGCCGACGACGAGCGTGCACTTGCAGTACTTGCGGACCGCCGCTATCATCTGGGGGTACACTGGCTGGGGCGCGCCGGAGCCGGCCTCTAGGTAGATGTAGCGCATACCGAGCAGCTCGGCGGCTGAGGCGTATGCGACGGCTAGCTCTGGGCGGTCGTAGGGGACTACGCGTGCTTGGCCGACGTAGCCGGCTGCGCCTCCGTAGCCGACGATTATGTAGCCCATGGGCATGGACTCTAGGCCGAGCTTCTTCACCATGGGGGCGCCGATGGCCTGGCTGTCGATGAGGTAGTAGGTGTTGGCGCTGTTGAGGAGGCTCATGAACCAGATGGCGTCCGCTGCGCCGGTGATGCTGGCGATGTTGTTGGGGAAGATTATGACTGGGAGCTTGACGGATGCCTTGATCCTCTTGACGGCGTCCTCCATCTCGACCCCCGAGGCGACGGTGCTGCCGCCCACCATGATTGCGGTGGTGCCCCCCGCCTCAGCATCCTTCGCGATGGCGGCGCAGTCGTACCCCGACTTCTTCTCGGGGTCGAGGAGGGTCATGTGTATGCAGCCCTGAGCCCTAATCCTGTCCTGGATGAGCTGCTCGACGCGGTTAGGCAACCTTCTGCGTCGCCCCCTGCTCGTAGTAGTTGTCGACGAACGTGCTGTAGGCGTCGACGGGGGCGGTGTTTGGCACTATGGTTATGCGTCCATGGAGGCCGCAGGCGCTGCAGCGTATGCCGGCGAGGTTGTTCTTGGGGTCGATGGTGACTTTTATGGAGTTCTTTGCGCAGTTGGGGCATAGGAACAGCTCTGGCAGCGTCCTCCTGATGATCTTTTCTTCCTTCTTCCTTCTCCTTCCCATGGACGTGTCTCCTTTAAGTGTTAACGTAGGGGCTCAGCTTAGTCTTAAGATTGCCGGAGGCTGGCGCTTGTGGGCGCTGGCGGCGATCCGGGCCAGTATCCCCTCCACTTGGGCTTTGTCGACACCCGTCTCCGAGGCGATCTTGGCCGGTGGCAACCCCTGGAGGTGGGCGTACACTATCAGGTCGAGGCTGTCGTAGGGTAGGCCGAGGTCGTTCTCGGTCTCCTGCCCCGCCCATAGGCGGGCGGAGGCTGGTTTGTTCACGATGCCCTCGGGGACGCCGAGGTGGCGGCCGAGCGCCCGGATCTGGCACTTGTAGAGGTCGGCGAAGGGCATCACGTCGACTCCGCCGTCCCCGTACTTGGTGAAGTAGCCTAGGTGGAGTTCCGTCTTGTTCGATGTGCCGATGACCAGCGCCCTCCTCGAGTTGGCGTGGTAGTATGTGAGCAGCATCCTCAGGCGTGCCTTCGTGTTGCCGTCGGCGACGCGGTCGTCTGGCCTGTAGGATGGGATGCTCTGCCTAATCACACGTAACATCGGCGTGATTTCTATCTGCTCACACGTGACGCCGAGCCCCTCACAGAGGAGCATCACATCGTCGACGTCGCCTTTTGGTGTGATATCACGCTCCGGGAGGGTGATGGCGGTGACGTGGCTGCGCCCGAGGGCGCCCACCGAGGCGGCTAGGGCCACGGCCGAGTCGATTCCGCCGCTTACGGCGACGACTACCCCCTCCAATGAGGCCGATTTCACCTGGGTTTTTATGAAATCGATAATCTTCCGCTCGGTTTCGGCGGGGTCTATCCGTAGCTGCTCGACGGTGATCATTAGTACTCCGGATGTTTTCCGGGGGATTAAACGGTTTCTGAGGTGTTATTTAGCTAAATATGATGTAATTTTGACGTATTTTGTATAATAACACCAATCCTTCTCAGTATATCTTGTTTAATCCAGGTTCTTCTTGGCAAAAAGTGATATACGTATGGCATACAACTCTGTATACAACAGCATCGTTTTATGATACCAACATATGGATGCGTGGCTGACATGGGCACACCCGAAGAAGCACAGAAAATGATACAGAAAGCGTTCCAAGACCCTATTACTGACTTATTGCTTAAAAAGAGCAATTTAACAAGGACTCAGTTTGAAACATTGATGATTGACCTATTAATCGACGTTATGTCTGAGGAAAAGATTCCTTTTAAACAAAAGACGTTGTTTAGGACAAAAATAGTCAGTCGGGGCTCATTTAGCCGTACGTTAGGGCAGGCGAGGAGCCGAGTGATATCGTCAGTTTTCACTATAGTCCTACTCAGCTACGTTGGGGTGTACGACACCAAGCCCTTTGAGGAGTACCAAAATCTCTCTGAAAAATTGAGAGAATACCTTACAACAGTAGAGCAGGCGAGCCCGAGTCAGTCAAAGATCCTCCTCAGACGGATCGAGGAGGAATTGGCCCTTGGGATAGAGTCCCTGTCACACCCGACCAGTTTGAAGACGGTGTGATATCACACTATATCACAGAGGCCAGGGCGACGCATGATTGGCCGAGTGCAGAGCCACCATCACCTAGAGGGGTTTTTCTGTTCGTTAAAACTCTGAGATCGGCATTCTCTACGTATTTAATGATTTTATCGGAGATGTATCCGTTGACGGCGACTCCGCCTGATAGGGCGATTGTTTTTATGTTCTCCCTTCTAGCCGTCTCGACAGCGATCTCAGCGAACCCTTCGGATATGTATTTCTGAGCGAAAGCTGCTATATCCTGTTTTTTGAAACGATTTCTATTAATAACTAGGTATTTTAACGTATTATCGATTTTAAGAACGTATTTCCCGTTCTTATCCTCAATTTCCGGCGTAATGTCGATTTTATTGGGGTCACCTAACTCGGCGCAAGCCTCGAGTCTAATCGCCGGCTCACCTTCGTAAGTTCTACGATAGGTTAAGCCAAGTAATGAGGCGACAGAGTCTAGGAAACGCCCGGAACTCGATGTTTTAAGAACTGACTCAGCTCTCGCCTGCTTCAGTATGAGTTCAAGTTCATCTGGACCGTTAGGTAATGCTTCCACTATGTGATTCCTTGTGATATCACGTATCTCCGCGTCACCCATCGTCTGAGTCAGGCCCGATACAAGCATCCTGTAGGGACTGTATGCGCAGAGATCGCCCCCCGGCATGGGTAGATATTGCAGATGTCCTGCCCTATTGTAGCCCGAATACGTCGAAATTAGCACTTCTCCACCCCAGATTGCCCCATCGGACCCATACCCAGCGCCGTCTAGGGCTATTCCGACGACGCTTTCACCGGGTTCCACGCCGTTTTCGGCGCAGACCGAGACTATGTGGGCGTGATGGTGCTGTGACTTTGTGATTCCAGCCCCTGTCTCCTGTGATATCACCTCGGCCAACTGTGATGTCATATAGCCCGGGTGCTGGTCACAGCCAATCACATCCGGGTTACGTGTGATTCTGAGGATGTCACGCATCTTTTCCATGGCCTTTTTCTCGTAGTCGTAGGTCTCCAGGTTGCTAACGTCGCCGATGTACTGCGTCTGGTAGCATCTACCGTCGAGCGTGACGGCCGCGGCGTTGCTCAACTCTGTGCCGACTGCTATTGCTACCCCCTTTTTCAGTGGTATATCGATCGGATCGGGGACGTAACCCCTCGATCTGCGCAGGAAGGCCTTCCTGCCATTGTTGATCCTGAGAAGCGAGTCGTCGCAGCGGTTCACAATCTCCCTGTCGTGGACCAGGAAGTGGTCGGCGACACCCCCGAGGTCCTGAATCGCGTCCCGATTCGTTATCGCCATGGGTACGCCGGACCTGTTACCGCTGGTCATTATCAGCGCCGGCCCGGCGAGCCTCTTGAAGAGCATCACCTGGATGCCCGTGTACGGCAGCATCACACCCACCCTGCTGAGCCCCGGCGCGACGAGGCTCGAAACCACATCCCCACGCTGCTTCACCAGGACGATGGGCTTCTGCCACGATTGCAGAGTCTCCGATTCGGCGTCGTCTACATCCGCGAATAACTGCACGGCGGCGAGATCGGGTGCCATCAGCGCGAACGGCTGGTATGGCCGGTTCTTACGCCTTCGTAGCTCCGCTACGGGCCCGTCCTCGGTCGCCAACGCGGCGAGGTGGAAGCCACCAATCCCCTTGACGGCGAGTATCTCGCCCTCCCTCAGCAGCTTGGCGGCCTCCGCGAAGACGTCGCCCGTCTCAATCGCCTTGCCCGACGAGTCAAGCAGGCTCATCTTGGGGCCGCAGATGCTGCACGTGATCCCCTGGGCGTCGAAGCGCCTGTCCAGCGGGTTTCGGTAGTCGGTCTTGCACGCCTCGCACATGGGGAACTCGTGCATGTGGGTCCTCTCACGGTCGTAGGGGAGGGACCTGACGCCCGTGAACCTGGGCCCACACCAGGCGCAGGCCGTGAAGGGGTACTCGAACCACCTGCCGCCCCGGTCAGCCATGTCCCTCAGGCAATCGGGGCAGATCCCTATGTCGGGCGGGAAGATGCCCGAGACGGCCTTGCTGCCATTCCTGCTCCTGTCGATGGTGAACTCCTCGAACCTTCCACGGTAGGGCCGATACGAGGCTTGCACGCCGCTGATCTCCGACACAGGCGGGGCCTCGCGCTTTATCGAGTCGATGAATGTGTCAACTTCTCTCTGGGGCCCCTCGACGACCACCTCGACGCCGGCGTCGCCTAGGTTGACGACGTAGCCCCGAAGCCCGTGCCGCGTGGCGAGCCTGTGGATGAACGGGCGGAAGCCGACCCCCTGGACCCTGCCGGTTACACGGACCTCGGCCTCGACGTTGCCCGCTGAGCCCAAACCGATTCACTGCTATGAGGGATTAGGGTTATTAAATGATGAGTTTAGGCCCTAAAGTAGCTCTCATGTGGCGATGATAACCAAAGGATAAAAAGGTAGACGCTGACATTCACACAGAGCACCCGACGGCGATACCTTGGAGCTGATAATAACAACCGCAGCCCTCCTCCTCGTGATCGTCGCCGCCTCCATCGTCTTCTACCGCAAGATCACAGAGGCCACAAACGAGTACGAGGGCGCCAAGGACTCGGTGAGGAACATTACCTTCGGCTTCACGCGCCAGGTTAACCGTGTCCAGCAGGACGTCGCGAAGGCGGAGAACGTGGCGACGACCGCCAAGATAGTCGCCTCGGAGGCGCTGAGGAACAGCGGCGAGGCGAAGGAGGCCACCCTCAAGGGCCTCGAGGCCGTGAAGAGCCTCCAGAGCCGCGTC
>JAUYEB010000074.1 GCA_030691555.1 Candidatus Bathyarchaeota archaeon | reverse complement strand
GGGTCGGGGTTGTTGCCCGTGACTACGACGACCTCGTCCACCGCCTGGGTGAGCGCGTCGAGGAGCCTGTCGAGAACCGTCTTCCCCCCGACCTTCAGGAGGAGCTTGTTCTCCCCCATCCGGCTGCTCTTGCCGGCAGCGAGGACGACGACCCCGGTCCTCAACCCGGTCCCTTCATCTTCGCCGCGGCCGACTGCACCGCCTTGACGATGTTGACGTAGCCGGTGCAGCGGCAAATGTTTCCGTTCAGATACTCTCGGATCTCAGCTTCGTTGGGATTCGGGTTCTTATCTAAAAGAGCCTTCGTTGACATTATGAAGCCAGGGGTGCAGAAGCCACATTGCACTGCGCCCTCGTCGAGGTAAGCTTGTTGTATCGGGTGAAGTTTGCCCCAATCGCTTAGTCCCTCCACTGTGTCAACCCTGTGGCCATCTGCATCTACAGCTAGCATCATACACGCTAAGACGGCGTTTCCATCAAGGAGTACCGTACAGGCGCCGCACTCCCCTATCCCACACCCATACTTGGTACCAGTTAGGCTCATTTCGTCCCTTATTAGGTTGAGGAGCAGGGTGTGGGGTTCCACGTCGAACCTTTGCTGCTTCCCATTCACGTTTATGGCTATCTTCATATCTTATTCCTCTTATGCCTCCGCGAACTTTGTCAGGGCTTCACGAATGAAGCCCTTGGCTACCTTCCGTTTGTAGGGCCCAGTACTGCGCCCGCTGTCGCGGGGCTTGATGCTCGACGCGGCGAGCATCGCTGCCTCCTCAATGATGTTTTTTCCCAATTTCTTACCGCGGAGATAGTCTTCGACGTTCTCCGTCCTCATGGGCGTTGGCGCGACTGTACCCCAAGCGAGGCGAATTTCTTTCACAACATCGTTATCCATTTCTGCGGTGGCAGCTAGGCTGATGGTGGCGATATCCATACTGGCGCGGGCGACTCGTGCCCAGTGCCCCTTCCAACCGTAGATCTCCTTGGGTACAGTTATGCCTGTAAGCAACTCTCCCTCTTTAAGGACGGTTCGACCAGGGCCTGTGAAGAACTCGCCGAATGGAACCTTTCGGTCACCGTTAGGGCCAGTGATTTGGGCTACTGCATCTAGGGCGAGGAAAGCGATTGCGCTGTCCGCTGCAGGGCTAGCGTTGCAAATGTTCCCACCCACAGTGGCGAGGTTCCTGACTTGGACGCTGCCAATGACCCTTGCCGCCTCGTATAAGACGGGGAGCTTCTCCTTGATGACTCTGCTATTCTCAAGCTCACTGATCTTGGTGAGGGTGCCTATCCAGAGCCCTTCTGACGTCTCTTTTACGCCGCTGAGACCTGGGATCTGCTTGATGTTTACGATGTGTCGTGGCCTCTCGGATCCGTCCTTCATCTTTACGATAAGGTCAGTGCCCCCGGCGAGGATGGTAGCCTCGGAGCCGAGTTCCTCCAGTAGCTTCACAGCCTCTGTGACGGTTACTGGAGCGTGATACTCGAACCTGTGGAGGATGTGTGTGTTATGCTTGTTGATATCCATCATTGTCCCTCCTTCTCCATGATCGCCCCAAGGATCCTCTCTTTGCTTAAAGGCAACTCATAAAAGCGGATGCCGAGAGCGTTCTGAATGGCGTTCGCTACTGTGCCAGCTACGGGGTTGAGGGCGCCCTCTCCAATTCCCTTCGCGCCGAAGGGTCCCGTTGGCTCGATTGTCTCAACGAAGAAGACCTCGAAGTCCTCGAGGTCAGGCATGTCCCGGGGATACGGGATCTTATAGTCCGTGAGATTGCCATTATTGATTAGGTCACCCGTTTTAGGATCGTAGCTCATGTCCTCCATTACTGCCATGCTCCAGCCCTGGGCTAAACCTCCGTGGACCTGACCGGCAGCAAGCTTCGGGTTGATGACGGTGCCTACATCGGCACCAGCCACAACCCTATCCAGTTTTACCTTTCCTGTCCACGTGTCTACGGTGACCTCGATGAAGTAGCTTGTGAAATGAGGCGGGCAGGCTGGCTGCCGGTAGCTATCTACCGCAGCGACGGTGCCCCAGTTCTTATGACGTGCGTTATAGGCGATCTCCTTGAATGTGACCTCCCGTCCCTTGATTCCCTCGGCGTAGATGACTCCCTGCTTGCGATCGTGGTCCACGCGGAAGCTAAGGGCGGACGCCTCGGCGTCGAGCATTCGGGCGGCAAAGGTACGAAGTTTTTCCTTGACCTGCTTTGCCACCTTGAGTGCGGCACCTCCACCCGAATAGATGCCCCGGCTCGCGTGAGTGCAGACGTCATAAACAGTTGTGCTCGTGTCCGCACTGATGACGTTCACGTTGTCTAGGGGGAGGCAGAGCTCCTCTGCGATTATTTTTGCGTGGGCCTCAAGAGTGCCTCCGCCGTGGTCCATGAGGGCTGTGATGTAGTCAACGGTGCCGTCTTCGTTGAGCTTTATTATTGCTCCACTGAAGTCTACTACGGTGCCTGGGACGGGGGCTCCTGCGCTGCTGGTATGGAAGCCGCGACCCATGCCGAGTCCCTTGCGGTAACGGCCAGTCTGGCTGCCAGCCTTGGGCCGATTGTACCAGTCAACTTTTTTGGCACCCCTCTTGAGCATCTCCTCGACACCGCAGCTCCGGATGACGCTCTTGACGGTCGGACCTTGGCCCCAGAATATCTCACCTTCCCCGATATAGTTCTTGAGACGGAAGTCGAGGGGGTCGACACCGATTTTTTCGGCTAGCTCATCCATGATTGTTTCGACCATCCAACTGACTTGGGGGTTCCCATAGCCGCGGAACGCGCAACTCGGGGTCTTATTCGTGTAGACTCCGACGCTCTTGTAACTCTTCGCCTTAAGCCTGTAGAGACTGACCCACCATCCTGCCATGCAGCCTAGCAGGGCGTACGCCTGAATCTGATGGGATCCTAGGTCAAGGATGGCGTCGAGGTGGCCCACGACTAGGGTGCCATCCTTCTTTGCGCCAAGTTTGATCTTGAATATCATGTTATAGCTGACGTGGTCGCGAATATCCTCTTCCCGAGTCATGGTGAGTTTGACAGGCTTCCGGGTTTTGAGCGCCATCGCGACGGCTATCGGTACGATGGTGTTAACTTGGATGCTTGACCCGAAGCTGCTACCGAGGGGAACCTTGTAGACGCGGATCTTGCCCATCGGCAAGCCGAATATCTCGTGGAGTAGGAGCCGCGTATTGTGTATGGTCTGCGTGGTGCTCCAGACGCTGATTCCGCCCTCGATCTCAGGTTTGACAAGCACCGACTTGGTTTCAAGCTGAACGTGGTACCTACGGTTCGTCCGATATGTACGCTCGACAACCTCGTCACACTCCTTCCATGCGGCATCTGTGTCCCCTTCCTGAAGGTCAAGGGTGCATGCGATGTTTCGCTCAGGGTTGATGATTGTTCCCTTGAGCTCGATGGCCTCGTGGAGCTGGGTTGCGCCAGGTTTACTCGACTCTTCAGCATCAAAGTAGGCGGGAAGTTGTTCATAGTCGACCTTTAGGGCTTCGATGGCTAGCTGGGCTTCCTCCTCAGTGTCAGCGGCGACGGCAGCTATGGGTTCGCCGACGTACAGCGGCTTCTTGGCAAGGACGTGCCAGTCCTTGTAGGTTGCCTCTGGTGTGCTCACTAAACGGGGGCAGAACTTTACGTCTGGGACCTCGTCGGGCGTGAGAGTGTATGCTCCAAGCTTCTCCGCCTCCTCGGTGTGAATTTTAAGCACCTTGGCGTGGGGGAAGCTCGACTTAAGCAACCTCATGTGAAGCATACCGGGGAGGCTGAGATCCGAGGCGAACCTCTCAGAGCCTGTTACTTTAGCGACGCCATCCTTGCGTTGAGTATCTTTACCCACAGTGACGTAATCGCTTTTCCTGGACATCATTAATCGCTTGTGCAACCAACGATTAAAAGGTAATGCACGCGCGCGACGGCGATAGGCTCGCCGACGTAGACCAGCTTCCGCGTCAGAATGTGCTAGTCCTTGTAGGTCGCCTCGGGTGTGCTGACTAGGCGCGGGCAGAACCTCTCGCCGGGTACGTCCCCGGGTGTTAGGACAATGGCGCCCATCGCCTCGGCGTCGGCCTTGTCTATGCTGGTGACCCTGGCGTGTGGGTGTGGGCTCTTGAGGATGCGAGCGTGGAGCATCCCCGGCAGCGTGAGGTCGCTGGAGAAGCGCTCCCGGCCCGTGACCTTGGAGACGCCGTCCTTCCTCGGCGTGTCCCTACCGATGACGGCGTAGTGGCTCTGCCCGGACATTGCGTATGATTCTCGGGGCTCCGCGATTAAAAGCGTTGATAGCCTCTACTCCACGAGGGAGCACTCAATTTATTATGAATATGGTTTGTCGTTAATAACAATTAATAATTTTATGCCGTTTCTTAGCGTTAAGTTAATAAAAGGTGTCCGCCTCAAATCGGTGAAACCGAGGCCTCAGGCTTGGCAGACGACCATGAACATCGGGAGCACGACGAGGGTCTCCACGTCCACGAGGGCGGCGAGGGGGGCGTGTGGGGGCTCGTCTTCTCGGGTGCGGCCCTCGGCGTCGGCCTCGCCCTGAGCTTCCTCGCGGGGAGGAGCCTCGTCTCGGACGTCGTCCTGCTTGCGGCGATGCTCGTCTCAGGTTACTCGATCGCCGTCTCGGGGCTGAGGGCGCTCCTCCGGGGCAGGGTCTCCATCGATCTCCTCATCACGGTCGCGGCGGTCGGCGCGTCCCTGATCGGGCACTTGGAAGAGGGGGCGGCCGTCGTGCTGCTCTTCAACCTCGCCGAGAGGCTCGAGGACTACGCGGGTGAGAGGGCGCGGCACGCCATCGAGGAGCTGATGGAGCTCCGGCCGGAGGTCGCCGTCGTGAGGCGGGGTGGCGCCGAGGTCGAGGTGCCCGTGGGGGAGGTGATGCCCGGTGATGTCTTCGTGCTGAGGCCGGGGGACCGCATCCCCCTCGACGGTGAGGTGATCGAGGGTGAGTCGGGTGTCGACCAGTCGGCGATCACCGGCGAGTCGGTGCCCGCGGCTAAGGGCGTCGGGGGCGACGTCTACGCGGGGACCATGAACGTGGACGGGTTCCTCG
Organism: Candidatus Bathyarchaeota archaeon; assembly: GCA_030691555.1. Lineage (GTDB taxonomy): Archaea > Thermoproteota > Bathyarchaeia > TCS64 > TCS64 > UBA8941. The sequence continues at coordinate 806 of JAUYEB010000074.1, read as the reverse complement.
CGGTGCGCGCCACGAGCATGGCTGAGGAGTCGACCCTCGCACGGATACTCCACATGGTGGTGGAGGCGGAGGAGAGCAAGTCGCCGACCGAGGCGTTCGTGGACAGGTTCTCACGGTGGTACACCCCCACCGTGATAGTAGCTGCGGTCGTCGTCGCCGTCGTCCCGCCCCTCCTCGGCCAGCCGCTGATGGACTGGGTCTACAGGGCTCTGGTGATGCTCGTCGTGGCCTGCCCGTGTGCCCTCGCCATCTCGACGCCGGTCGCCATGGTATCGGCCATTGCGAGTGCGAGCAGGAACGGCGTGCTCGTGAAGGGGAGCATCCACGTGGAGGAGCTGGCGAGGGCGAAGGTGATCGCCTTTGATAAGACGGGGACCCTGACCCGCGGGGAGCTCGAGGTGAGCGACGTGCGTGGCGCCGAGCCGGGGGAGGTCCTCAGGTGCGCCGCGGCGCTCGAGGCGAAGTCGGAGCACCCCATCGGGCGGGCCATCGTGGAGAAGGCGCGGGAGAGGGGGATCGGGGAGGCCGAGCCCACGGGCTTCAGGACGTTCCCCGGCCGCGGCGTCCAGGCCCGCCTCGACGAGTCGACCATCTGCGTGGGCAACCCCCGGCTCCTCGAAGAGTTGGGGATAGAGAACACGAACCACCTCGCCCCCGGGGACGCGGGGAAGACGGTGATACTCGTCGCGAAGGACGGCGCCGTGATCGGGTCCCTGACGCTGACGGATAAGCTGAGGCCCGAGTCCTCCGCCACCGTCGCCGCGTTGAAGGCGCGTGGCCTCAGGGTGGAGATGCTGACGGGGGAC
>JAUYEB010000045.1 GCA_030691555.1 Candidatus Bathyarchaeota archaeon | reverse complement strand
GGTCGAGGGGCTCCAGTCGGCCGAGGAGTACTTCGAGGGGATGAAGGCGAAGGTGGCCGAAGAGATGAGGAAGATAAAGGGGATGTAGCTTGGGTAAACCGGTTCTGGTCATACCGTGCAGCGGCATAGGGAAGCCCTTCGGCTCCATAGCAAGGGACGCGACGTTCCGAGTCTGCGACGACCTCCGCCCCGGGACGGCGGACACGCTCTGCCTCTCGCTCATCGTCATGGGCGACGAGGAGGCGCGCGAGAAGGTGGCGTCCAGCAGGTGCATAACCGTGGACGGGTGCCCGCTGGCGTGCTCCCACAACAACGTGGCGCGCAGCGGGGGCAACATCGCCGCCGAGTTCAGGGTCATGGACCTCCTCAGGGAGAACCGCGGGCTCAGGCCACGCGCCGTGACGTTCCTCGACGAGGACGGAGAGAAGCTCTCGAAGATGCTGGGGGACAGGATAGCCGCCAAGGTCGACGAGCTCTCGGAGGGGTCGCGATGAACCTGAAGCCAAAGGTCGGCGTCGTCTCCTGCAGCGGCGAGTGCTGCGCCCTCGGCACGCTGAGCAGGGTCGCCACCCGGCTCGTGCTGGAGGAGCTCCGCCCATACCAGACCGTCACCCTCTGCCTGCCCCTGTTTCTCGCGGGGGAGGAGGGGGAGCACACCTTCGCAAAGGAGTACCCGACGATAGCCGTCGACGGCTGCGGGAAGCTATGCGCGAGGAAGGCAATAGCTAGGTTTAGCAAGGAGCCCGTCGACGGCGTCGACGTAGAGGCCCTGCTGAAGGAGTGGCGGGTGAAGCCTCCCAAGGACAGGCGCGTACTCAACGATGATGGGATCGAGCTGGCGAGGAGGCTCGCAAAGCTGCTGGCTGAGAAGGTCGACGCCGTGCAGGGGGCGGCGTAGCTGACCTCATACAAGACAGTTGCAGAGTGGAGGGGCGGTCACCTCGGGGAGGTGCGGCTGAGCAACGGTCCCGTCCTCCCATTCTCGGCACCCGTGGACGCTCACGGTGTGGAGGGCGTGCTGACACCGGAGGACGCCTTCGTCGCCTCCCTAAACACCTGCTACATGCTCATGTTCATCTGGAGCGTGGAGCGGCTCAAGATCGACCTCGTCAGCTACGCCTGCGAGGCGGAGGGACACGTCGAGGAGTTCCTCGACAGGACATCCACCTTCGACAAGGTGACTCTCCGGCCGAGGATAGTGGCCCGCGGCTGTGGCGAGGAGAGGGTTCGCCGCGCCCTCGAGCTGGCGGAGAAGTACAGCCTCGTCCGGCAGTCGATAAAGGCCGAGATAGTTCTCGAACCGAGCATAACCATCAAACAGTAGCGCGAAAATTTTTTTTCGTTATCTACTGCCACGCAAGTTAGCCGGAGTAGTAGTAGCGCCTCGTCTCCTTCTGCTCCCTGTCGAGTCTGCTCCCCGGCTTGTTTACCCTCGGCCTCTTCGTGTCGGCGTCTCGGCGGAAGGTTACCCCCATCTGCTCCAGGAAGGTGTTCATGCCGTCCTCGAGGCTGAGTGGCTGCCCCGCGTGGCCGCTTATCCCCGCCTCGCCGGTGAAGACCATGAGCTTGTCCGCGATGAAGTCCTGGGTGACTATGTCGTGCTCGACGACGAAGGCGGTGACCCCCCTCATCTTCGTGATGCGGCGGATCGCACGCGCCACGGCGAGGCGCTCCTCTACGTCGAGGTAGGCGCTCGGCTCGTCGAGGAGGTAGATGTCGCTGTCCCTGCTCAGGCACTCGGCGATGGCGACGCGCTGCAGCTCGCCGCCCGAGAGGACCTTGACGTCCCTCTCCAGCATCCTGCGGACGTGGAGGGGCTCGACGACCTCGGCGGTGAACCACTGCTCCCCGTACTTCTCCCCCGCCGCCTTCCTGAGCACCTGCTCGACGGTGCCCGGGACGCTGCTGCCGCTAATGTACTGGGGCTTGTAGCTCACCTTGAGCGTCGGGTTGTTCACGGCGCCCTCGTCTGGCTGCTCGACCCCCGCGAGCATCTTGATGAACGTCGTCTTACCGATGCCGTTCATGCCGAGTATACCGACGACCTCGCCGACGCCGATCTTCCCAGCCTCGACGTCGAGGCTGAAGCCGCCGTACCTCTTCTTCAGCTCAGTCCACTGGAGGAGTGAGCGTGCCCTCGTCCTATCGATGTTCGGGGGCTTGTCGTGGAAGACGATGGGGGTCTCCCTGAAGCGGATGTTCTCGTCGGGGATGTAGCCGTTTATGTAGATGTTTATGCCCTCGCGCACGGTGTGTATGTGGCTCACGATGCCGTAGACGTCGGGCTCACCGTAGAGGAGAAAGACGTCGTCGCTCATGTAGTCGAGGACGGCGAGGTCGTGCTCCGCGGCGACGACCATCTTCTCCGCGTCCACCAGGCCGCGTATGACGCGCGCCGCCTTGGTGCGCTGGTAGATGTCGAGGTGGCTGCTCGGCTCGTCGAAGAGGTAGACCTTGGCGTCCCTTAGGACCGCCGTGGCTATGGCGACGCGCTGAAGCTCGCCACCCGAGAGGACGTCGAGCGGCCTGTCCATCAGGTGTTCGAGCTCCAGGTCCTTCGCCACCTGCTCCATGACTCCCCTCTGGTCGAGCCTCTTCAGCACCTCGCCGACGGTGCCCTTGACGATCTTGGGTATCCTGTCCACGTACTGGGGCTTGTGAACGACCTGCATGCGCCCACCGTAGAGGGCGTCGAGGTAGTCGTACGTGGGCTGCCCGGCGTAGTTCTCCTCTACCCCCTCCTTGGTGGGGGGCTCCATGTAGTTGCCGAGGTTGGGCACCAGCTCCCCGCTGAGGATGCGGAGGATCGTAGACTTGCCTATCCCGTTGCGGCCCAGCAGACCCACGACGCTCCCCTTCTTCAGGGTGGGGAGCCTGTAGAGGGTGAAGGCGTTGGGGCCGAAGCGGTGGGTGTGGTCCGTCTTCAGCTCGTCGGGTAGGTTGACGATGCGCAGCGCGTCGAATGGGCACTTCCTGACGCAGATGCCGCATCCGCTGCAGATCATCTCCGCCACGTAAGCCTTGCCGTCGTCGCCGACGCGTATCGCCTCCCGCCTCGTCCTGACCATCGGGCAGAACCTGATGCAGACGAGGTCACACTTCTCCGGCTTGCATCGCTCCTTGTCGACGACGGCGACCCTCAACACTGGCACCCAGTCGTCGATTATTGATGGAGCCCCTTATTTAAGCAGTAATAACCCGCGGAGACCAAGACAAATGCAATTTCGGATGCGCGTGTCCCCACGTGTCCCAGCCGAGTTGCTCACCATTATATACGGTCCCCCCGAAGTATCAGCCATGTTCAGCGATGCGAGCGCGCGTGTCCGTGAGTCCCTATACGGTGTCTGGGGGAGGACGACCATCGGCGACAAGGTCTACCACACCCCGAGTTCGGGCTTCATGATAGCCCCCGGAGTCATCATGACCAACGCCCACAGCGTCCACCTCGACGGCGACGTCACCAAGCCCGTCAACAAGGAGCTCGACGTCATACGCTCCCCAGACATCGGCAAGCAGGCAGAGGCCACCACACTGATCACCGAAGACATCGAGAGGGACCTCGCCCTCCTACGCGTAAAGAACCCCCGCTCGACCCGATGCGTAACCCTCGAGAACAGGGTGCTCCCGAGCGGGACGCTCTGCGGCAGCCTCGGCTTCCCCCTCCCCAAGGTACTATCGACCCCGACGGGGCCCCAGATCGTTCTAGTCGAGAGGTTCCAGGGCGCATTCATATCGGCCTACGTAGTCGATAACCTGACCGGGAAGCCCCTGCCCTGGTACGAGGTGGATAAGCAGATCTACGGCGGGGGGAGCGGGTGCCCAGGGTTTCTGGAGAACGGGAACGTCGTGGGCATCATGAGCAGGGTCAGGGACCCCGAGAGTGAGAGCGACATCCCCGCGGCTAAGAGGCACCACCTGGAGATATCGTGCTGGATACCCTCCACCGAGGCGATAGCCTTCGCGCGGCGCAGCGGCGTCCTCTAGCTACTGCGGTCACCGTGGGATCTTCTTCATGCTCGTCCCCTTCGGCGCCCACGCCTTCGTCAACGTCTCCTCGACGGCGCCCCTGTGCCCAGCGGGGTCATACATCGCCTCGACGAGGGCGTCGTAGTCGAGCCCGTTTACCACCTCGGCACCCGCGTTGAGGGCGTTCACGTTCAGCGCTATCGCCTTCTCCACGGGCATCCTCTCCGGGTTTATGTCGATGCCGTAGAAGCCGGAGTAGGTGTACATCTTGAAGACGAGGAGGGTGGCGAGCATCTGGTCGATGCCTAGGACGCCGGCGTTGAGGTCCTGGTCGTAGTTGCCGAGGGGCTGGCTGTTCCAGTGGCTGTGGGCTAGGCGCCCCTCGCGTAGCACCGAGGCGAAGGCGCCGGGGAGGTCCTCGTGCCCCATCAGGACGTGGCCGACCTCGGGGTTGAGCCCAACCATCGCGTGCCCGTCCTTCAACAGCTTCACGTTCTCCCTGTGCTTGAGCAGAGCCTCGACGTTCCGCGCGAAGAGCAGCCCGTTCGCCGTGTTCCTGTAGATGTTGTTTCCACGGGGCTCGTAGGGCTTCGGCTCCATCGCCACCCTCATCCCCGGGACCTCATCAATAGCCTCCGCGACGGCGCCCTCGAAGCGGCTCCACATCCCGTAGTAGTCGTGGCCGAAGGGGTTCTCGTAGCCGTCGATGCCCGGCCAGATGACGCAGACGTCGGTGCCCAGCTCCTTGTTGAGCCGTAGGCTCTCCTCGAGGCGGTCCGTGGCGGCCTTCCTGACCTTCGCGTCTGGGTTGCTGAGGCTGCCAAACTCGAACTGCCTGTCATAGAAGAGCATGGGGATGCAGGTGATGAGCCTGATGCCCGTCTCCTTCTCCAGCCCCTTGTAGAGGTGGATGTTGTCCCTGTTGACCTCGTTGGGGTAGTGCGCCTCCACGCCGAGGGACCCATCCACGATGCCCTCATCCTTCATCACCTTGATCTTCTCCAAGCAGTCCACGATCGTGCCCTTCTCCACGTAGGCGTCGTGGAAGCGCCCCCCTCCGGGGTAGAAGTACCAGACGCCGATGCTAAATCGGGGCTTCAGCTTCGCCCCCTTGAGGTGCCTGAGCATCTCATCGGGGGTCCTCTCCACCTTCTGGGGTCTCAGGTCTAGCATGGTTGATGGTTGTTTGGGGTGGTAAAACAGTTTTCCGGGTCACGAGGCGAAGACGCCGCGGAGGTCCACGCTGAGCCTGTCCTGCAGCCGCTGGAGCCTCCGGTACCTCTCGGCGTTGCCCCTGTCTGGTTTGGTCCGGGTCGCCTCGTCGAGGTGGACGAATGATTCGGTTATCTCTGAGATGGGGGTGCTGCAGTCGTGTGTCCAGAGCGCCTGCAGTGCTGCCCCGTACGCGGCGCCCTCGTCGACTTCCAGGCACACTGTTTCGACGCCGAAGACGTCGGCGCATATCCTCCTCCACGCCCGGTTCTTCG
>JAUYEB010000029.1 GCA_030691555.1 Candidatus Bathyarchaeota archaeon | reverse complement strand
GGTTAGGGTTCGTTCTTCGCGAGGCCGTCTCACATCTATTAGCCGTGTTTGGAGGGCGATCCGATGTCGTGGCGGCGACGAGAAGCTCCGCTCAGGCGCGTAGTTGAGGATGTGTATGTACCTCTACTTGCTCTCGCGCAGTGTCTCCTCGTCCCGGTCGGTGATGTCAATTATGGTCGAGAGGAGGTGGTCCTTTCCACCCATGTTGATGACGTCGGTCGAGGAGAGCACGGTGAGGCGTCGCCCGGTCTTGTCACCGCGGGGAACTCGTGGTTTCTGACGTATCCCTGCCGGCGGATGAACTCCATGACCTTGGCGCGCTCATCCGGCCCTATCACGCCCACGTCCACGGACCTGTGGCCGATCAGCTCCTCCCTGGCATACCCCGAGATGAGGAGGAAGCTCTCGTTGACGTCTATGAACTTGCCCTCGTCGACGGTGGATATCGCCATCGCCGCGGGGCTCACCTGGAAGGCCTTCCTGAACCGCTCCTCGCTCTCCCTGAGGGCGTTCTCCGTCTTCCTGCGCTCGGTGACGTCGTAGGCTATTCCCCCGCCCCTATGATCTTGCCGCTCGCGTCCCTCAGAGGCGTCTTAAGGGAACGGTAGGTGCGGCGGTAGCCGGCTGGGTCGCCGAACTCGACGATCGAGTCGACGCTTTCGCCCCGCAGCACCCTGCTCCACTCGTCCAAGGCGATCTTCTGCTGCTCCGGCATGTGCGCGACGGTGTCGACCATGCTCGAGCCGATCTCGATCCTCTTCCCCGAGAGGCGCTCGACCTCGTCGCGGTATGCCTCGTTGAAGTACGTGTAGCGGAGGCTCGCGTCCTGGGTGGCGATTATGACCTCGGCCTCCCTGGTGACGGCCTCGAGTAGCTCGTTGGATTGGCGTAGGAGGCTCTCGCTCCTGCGCAGCGTCTCCTCGGCCCTCTTCCTCTCCGTCACGTCGTGGTTGAAGACCAGGCTCGCGGGTCTCCCCATGTAGTTGATGAGGCTGACGAAGGCCTCCAGGGTACGTATCTCGCCGTCGGCCCTGCGGATCCCGTGCTCGTAGACCTTGGGCTCTTCGCCTCCCCTCTGTCTGTTGAGGGTCCTGTCCCTGACGAGGTCGCGCTCCATCTCGACGACCCAGCGCATTATGCTGGAGCCGATGAGTTCTCTCGGATCCTTTAGCCCGAGAATTCCGGCCATGGCCTGGTTGGCGTAGACGACGTTCACGCCCTGTATGATGCAGAGGCCGTCCCTGGCTCCTTCGACGCTGGCTCTGTAGAGTTCGTCGACGCGCTTCTTCTCGACTGCGGCCCTTATGCGCTTGGCGAGCACCTGGAAGTGGCTTATCTCCTTCTCCTTCCTGATGTAGTCATCGAGGCCGGCCGAGTAGGCGTCGGAGGCGACCTCCTCGCTGCCCCGCCCCGTGTAGAGGATGCAGGGTATCCCCATGAGCCTCTTGACTTCGGCGCAGAGGCAGATCCCGTTCATCTTGGGCATCTGGTAGTCGGAGACGACGCAGTCGAACGGCTGCGCGTCGAGGATGTTGAGGGCGTCGGATGGGCTAGAGACGGCTGTGACGGTGAGGTTTGGGTCGTAGTGTCTGAGGTTGATGGCTGTGAGTTCTCCCTGTGTAGCCTCGTCGTCGACTAGTAGGACGCGTATGGTGTCGTGGGCTCCGTAGGGCAAGTGCAGTCACCATTGTATTGATGTATATATTGGATCCTGCTTGAACTATCTGACTATTTTAAATGTAGCCTCGGCGCGCACTCGGTCACGGTCGGTGGCGTGGAGGCCACGTTCACGGTTTCCGAGGTCGCCGATTCGGCCGGCGGCGGCTTGCAGTGGGCCGATACGGCGGTCGTCGCCGTGCTGGCCGCCCTGTTGCCACTCAAAGTGTGGCGGTCTAGGCGCCCCCGTAGGGGTGATGTGGTGGCCGCCTCGCAACCGTTTTGAGTGGATCGGGTGATAGATAAGCCAATAAAGGCGCGGGGCGGGTTAGAGGCGTCTGTGAGGGGTGGCCGAGGGCTGTCGGGTGAGTTTTCGGGGATGATCAGGGGCTCGGCCAGGGGGAGCATCGTCCTCCTAGTCGGGCAGGTCGCCTCGAACCTCCTCGCGGCTGTGGGTGTCATCTGGGTCACGTCCCTCCTCGGCGACGTCTCCCTCGGTGAGGTCACGGTCGTCTACGTCCCCGCCACGATAGTGCTGCTGTTCCAGGACCTCGGCCTCAACGCGGCGATGACGAGGTTCAGCGCCCTGTGGAGACACGAGGGGCGCATGCCAGACCTCAAGGTCCTTTTGCGCACTGGGCTCCTACTCAACACGTCGATGGCCGTCGTCCTCTCTCTGGCGATGTGGCTCGCCGCACCTCTGATCGCCGAGGGTTTCCTGCAGGAACCTGCGCTCGTATTAGCCGTCAGGGCGGTCTCCCTCGTCGTCCTCGGGCAGGCCATGATGAACTCGACGCAGGCCGTCCTCGTTGGGCTCGAGCACATGCATCTGAAGAGTCTCGCCAACGTGGTTTGGGCGGTTCTCAAGACGGTCTCTTCGGTGGGACTCGTCCTTATTGGGTTGGGTCCCCTTGGGGCCGTCGCCGGAGGCGCGATCGCCGTCGTCCTAACCGGTGCCCTCGGGATGATTCTGATTTATCTCACCCTAAGGCTGGTGGAGGGGGGCAGGTCATCCCTGTCGCAGGGGGAGGCGCTTAGGATCCTGCTCGGTTTCGGGTTCCCCTACTACACCTCGACGCTGATAGCTGGGGGGCTGGCTCAGGTCTACAGCTCGCTCATGACCCTGTACATTACTCGGGACTTTATCGGTAACTATGCTGCAGCCACGAACTTCGGCGTACTTGTCTCATTCCTCACCATGCCCATAGGCACTGTGTTATTCCCCCTGTTATCGAAGATCCCGCGTGGGAGCCCGAACCTCAAGAAGGTGTTCCAGAACGCGGTGAAATACACCGCTTTCATCACACTACCTGTTGCGCTTGGGCTCATCGTCGTCGCGGGCTCGCTCATCGACGTGATCTATCCTGGTCAGTACCCCTTTGCGGCCGAGTACCTGAAAGTGTACCTCGTCCTCTTCGTCTTCGAGGGGCTAGGCGGACTAAGCCTCGGGAACCTGATAGTGGCCATGGGTGAGACTAGGGTGATCCTCTGGTCTAACATGATCACCTTCGTCGTAGGGGTGCCCCTGAGTCTCTTTCTTATCCCGACTTATGGCATCAACGGTATGCTTATCACGATGATCGCGGCGCCAAAGGTCTGCCTTCTGTATCAGCTGTGGTGGGTGAAGAAGACGCTGGGCTTTTCTGTCAACTGGGGGTCGAGCGCGAGGCTTTACGCCTCCGCACTCGGCTCCTTTGTGGTGGCTTACCCGGTGTCGAACATGTTGGGGCTCGGTGGTTGGGGTGGTCTACTATCCGGGGTGGCAGTCTATGGTCTGCTCTACCTGATCATTTCTCCACTCATAGGCGCGTTGACCAGGAGTGACATCGCGGACCTCGACCAGGTTGTCGACGTCGCGGGCCCCTTCGCGCGGCCCCTCCGGGTGGTGCTCGGGCTAATCGGTCGGCTCGCTAGATAGGTGTGGGGATCGGTGACCCGTTATCGAGTTAATTTATAATATTTTTTAATTTTTTCAACGATTGTAGGTGTAACCCTTTTTAGACCCGGGACAGGCCCCACGCAACCCTACTCTACCCCCAATCAAACAAACGCACAACCTCTGAACACCTCTTTATCCAAACCGGCCCCGATAGCCCCGGCCCTGAATGCGAAGAACCCTCAGAACGAAGTCCTCCACCAACACCACCCAAATCGGATCCCTGGCAAGCTTCAGGACCGCCACTTAACCTACATCGAATACGAGAAACTAAATTTAGTGCGACCCGCACGCGACACGGCGAGAACCCCAACCAACCCAATCGCCACACCCCAAACGAAGACCCAGTTTATATTACACGGTTCCATGATTTCATCTGCTCTCGTGGGGGCGAACGGGGAGCTAAGAGACTCCGTGGGCTTAGGCTTATGGAGAATCTAACTCTCTGAACGTTCCCACTTGAGCACCCCTTCTCAACACCAGACGACGACCCCTCAACCCATACTTCCAATAATCACTCTGATGAAGGCACGAAAAGGGGATCGGGGTCCAGCTCAACCGAATATGAAGCCCCGCTTGACCCCGATCGCCAGGCCCAGGCTGAGCAGTATAAACCAGACCCCCAAGGCCAACCCGCTCGAAGAACCTACAACCAGACCTGAAAAACAGCCTGGCCACGCCATGAGGTGAACCAGCGTAACCCACGCCCCAAGTTCCGACCAGAACCACCTTGAAAAGTGTCATTCTATAACATTATAAACACCCCAAACCAATAACACGCGAGGCTGACATGGAGGGAAAAACCGAGCTGAGTGAGATAAAGGGGCTCCTCCAGGCCATAAACCAGAAGTTAGACCTACTCCTTGAGGAGAGGGAGACCGAGGAGCTGATGAAGCTCTCGGAGATGTCACTCCGCAAGTTTCTGGAGGCCGAACCAGACCTCTACACAGACGAAGACCTCAAGGTCAGATACTCTTGAAAGGCAAGATCGTCCTCATACCCTTCCCATTCACAGACCTGAGCGGATCAAAGAGACGACCCGCTCTTGTTCTTCTTCAAAGTGGACACGACGTAGTTGTCTCCTACATCTCCTCTAAAACGACTACACTAAGCGAGGCTTGTATACTCATCAAGGAGAATGACCCTGACTTCAGTGAAACGGGGTTGAAGACCTCGTCAGTACTTCGCCTAGACAAATTGGCCACGATACTAACCAACTTGGTTTTGGGGGAGATAGGTGAGATTAAGGGCTCACTTAAGAATGAGATCAACCGAAAGTTAGTCGAATTGTACCGCATCTGAGCCACACTGAAAGGTAGCGTTAACGCTACTCAAAGTCGTCGATGGAACGTACCCCCAGGATCACGGATGCGGCCGAGTGGGCCCCTCCCACGACGCCACCTCTAGGGCGAAGCGGGGAGAAACCTGCCCCTCGAAACGGTGAAGGACCGCACCACCACATCGACCAACTCAACCGAATACGAAGCCCAGGATGACCCCGATCGCGAGGCCCAGGCTGAGCGGCACCAACCCGAAGAAGATCGCGACATACGACATGAAGACGGGCCCGTACCTGTCGACGAGGGCGCTCAGGTTCGCGGAGACCGTGTCCAGGCTCACGAAGCCGAACCACACCGCCACCAGGGTCACCAACCCCAGTATGATACCGACCTTGAGCACCTTCTTTATCAGGTACCCAATCACGAGACCGACTACGAGGGGGACCGCCAGAACCACAACCGTGGGCAGGCCCGCGATCGTCCCCCCCAGAACCCCGACCAGATCATCTACGATGCTCATAATCCTCGGTCAAACCATCGGAACGAATCTATATATCCCTTATCCCCCGAGGCGGCGACCCACGCCCGGGGGCCCAACGGGGAAGGTGTTAATTCGCGTGAAGAGACTATTAGCCGTTATGCGCCTACTCCTCGACACGGTGGAACGCCTGCTGAGAAACTCTAGGCGCCGCCTTCGTAAAGCCGAGTCGGCTCGGCATCTACACGACCACGAATTATGTGTTAAAAAGTCATCACATCTTCGCATGGGCCCAGCCTATGCCGAGTGACTGGAGCGTCTCTAGCCTCGGGACCCCCTCCTCGCTCCACCCCATCATCCCGTAGTAGCCCTTTATCGCTGCCGAGAGCTCGGCCTTGTCGACCGCGGTCTTGGAGAGGGCGCCGGAGGTCTGGGGTTCGAAGAACCTGTCGGGGAGCCAGTCGTCGCTGGCCTTGAATCCCTCCCTGAGGTTGAACAGCCTCGCGAGGTTCAGAGTCCTCTGGGCAATGAGCACCAGCTCATGCATCGACGCCCCCCAGCCCGTCACCGCGTTGAGGAGCTCCACATACTCCACGAACCTCCAGGGCGGGAACTGACAGATCGACAGGGAGTTCGCCGCGACCCTCATCTCGATCCACGTCTTCGTGACCCTCACCTTCTCGGGGGTTAGCTGGAACGTCGGCGCCTCCTCATAGATCCCGAGGGGCTTGAGGCCCTCGTAGGAGGAGGGCCCCATCACGGTGTCGTGTATGTTGTGACAGTGGTCCGCTCCCGTGGGGGAGACCGCGTAGCCCAACCCGAGGCCCTTCTTCAGCCTCGGCTCGTGCATGGGCACCTCCTGGCCCTTCACATGGATCGCGTACTTGTACGCGTCCCCGCCGAAGGCCACCGCGGCCCTCAGGGTCCCCTCCGCGAGCGTGTCCCCGATGCCCTCCCTCCGGGCGATCATCTCGATGAGCCTAAGCATGGCCTCGGCGTTCCCGAAGCGGAGGTCGACCCCACCCGTTTCCGCCTTCGTGATTATGCCCTTCTCGAAGCACTCCATCGCGAACGCGATCGTGCACCCGGTCGAGATCGTGTCAAGCCCCAACCTCTGACAGACCTCGTTCCCCTTACAGACCGCAGCAAGGTCCGAGATCCCACAGTCAGAGCCTAGGGCCCCAAGCGTCTCGTACTCGGGCCCACCGTAGTGGGGCTCCACCACGTAGGGGGACTCAAGCTTGACCTCCTTCTTGCACGCCACCGCGCAGGCGTAGCAGGTCCCCATGCCGAACCCGTAGGACCCCTTCACCACCTTCGCGTCCAGCTTCGAGGCCTCCTTGAAGTCACCGTCCCTGAAGTTCCGCGTCGGGAGGTTGCCTGTCGCCATGTAGGCGTCCATCATGGCCCCAGTCCCGTAGTCGTGCAGCCCCTTAGACTCCTTCTCAATCCGGCTGATGAGCGTCTTTGCCAGCTCAGCCACCCTCTCGGGCTGGTGTAGCTTCGGGGGGTCGTGGCCCCTGACCGCTATGCCCTTGAGCCTCTTCGAGCCCATGACAGCCCCGAGGCCGCCGCGCCCAGCCACGTGGTTCAGGTCGTTTATGACGCAGGCTATCCTCGCCTTCTTCTCCCCAGCGGGGCCGATGAGGGCCGTCCTCGCGAGCTTCTCGCCGACCTCCTCCCTCATCTTCGCCTCCGTCTCGGCGACCTCGAGGCCCCATAGGTGTGAGGCGTCTCTCAGCTCAGCCTTACCATCGCTCACCCATAGCCAGAGGGGCGTCCTCGCCTCCCCCCTGACGAGGATCTCGTCGAATCCCGCCCTCTTCACCTCGGCCTGCCAGAAGCCCCCCGCATCCGCCTCGCCGAACCCCCCTGTAAGAGGGGATTTAGCGCCGACAGCGTTTCGCCCGCTGCCCGAGAAGGGAGCGCCCGTGAGAGGCCCCATCGAGAAGATGAGGAGGTTGTCCGGGCCTAGGGGGTCCTCGTGGGCCTTCACCTCGTTTAGTAGGTGGTAGGCTATTGAGCCCATGCCGCCGAGATAGGTCCTATACCATTTTTCCTCGGGGCTCTCGACCGTTATCTTCTCGGCCGATAGATCAACAACTAGTCTCCGACCATTGTAGCCAAAAGGCATGTTCGACACCTGGTTTCTGTGAGGTATGCGTTGGTTTTAAAATAGTACCTAGAAGCACCCTAATGGATAGAATAGAGTACGTAATTACGTCCCTAATGATTTAGGGAGGGCGCTCACCGTTCACCCGCTTCCCAGAGTTGAGCTAGATCTCCTTCCTAACCGAGACAGCTGAGCAGAGTACAGTTAGCACTAGTCCTTGCAGAGCACCTGACAGCCGTCCCGACAGAAGTAGCTCTTCGGTCGACCCTCACTCAGTCTATACTTCACGAAGGTTGGGCATCCGCTGCACCGGCACATCCGCAGGGTGTCGATATCCCTACAATCGGTCCTACCGCTCGAGCAGTAGAGGACCGGAAGGAGCTCCGGCTTCGAGGCCAGCACCCCCCATCGTTCCTCATCCACGTCAGGAAGCTTGGCTCGCTTCCCCTCCACGCACACACTCCCGGACTGGACCATGCAACCCGGGCAGAGGCACCTCCTGTAATTCTCAAGCGTGAAGTGTACGACGGGTGGCGTCCTCCCGCCCTCGATTATGTTGCGGATGGTCAAGCCAAGTATCAACTCGGAATCCACGCTAATAAATCGAGCAACGAGGGTGCGAGACTGCCAAAAATTTGGAGAAGACATTGATGCATGGGTTTGGCAACCCACGCGAAACCAAAGCCAATCGCAAACCCTTAAAGAGGCCCACTCAAGAGAACCTCTAGCGATGAGGACCATCAAGGCCGCCGTCATCGGCTGCGGCTCCTGGGGCCGCAACCACGCCCGCGTCTACCGCGAGCTGCCCGGCGTCGAACTCGCCGCCGTCTCCGACCTAAACCCAGAGACCGCCAAGCAGATAGGCGACAGATACGGCGCCCCGAGCTACACCGACCCCAAGCCGATCATCGATGACCCCGGCATCGACCTCGTGTCGATCTGCACCCCCACCATCACCCACCACGACATCGCCCTCGCCGCCATCGAGGCCGGCAAACACGTCCTCGTCGAGAAGCCCATGACCAACACCATCGCCGAGGCGAGGCGCCTCATACGCGCCGCCGAGAAACACCGCGTCAAGCTCGCCGTAGGCTTCGTAGAACGCTTCAACCCAGCCGTCCAGGAGGCCATCAAACGCGTCCAAGCCGCCGAGATAGGCGACGTCCTCCTCTCCCTCGCCACCCGCGTCAGCCGCAGCCCCGGCCGCATCGGGGACGTCGGCGTCATAAAGGACCTCGCCATCCACGACATCGACATCATCGACCACCTCCACGGCGACCACGCCCAAACCGTCTTCGCCGTCGCAGGCTCCATCCAGCACAAGTTCGAGGACTACGCCCAGATCAACATCGCCTACGGCGGCAACAGGAACGCCATCGTCTCGACAAACTGGCTGACCCCACGCCGCATCAGGACCCTGGTCGTCACCGGAACCGAGGGCATAATAAACGTCGAGTACACCACACAGCAGATCACCGTCGAGAACAACGAGCGCCTCACCCAGCCCTACCTCCCCTACCAGGAGCCCCTCCAACTAGAGCTCCGATCCATCACCGACGCCATACGCGACGACACTCCACCAAAGGTAACCGGCGAAGACGGCCTACGCGCCCTCACCATCTGCGAGGCCGCCCTCAAATCAGCCAAGACTGGAAGACAGATCCGGCTAACCTAACCCGCCCCTCCACTACAAGTTCCCGTCCCCGCCGTCAGCCCAAGAGTCGGCGCGCTGAATTATGCACACGTATCTTACTCCGTAGGCCCAAAGCATCCGGGCTACTCCTGCCCTTCATCTCCTCGCTCCTGATATCAACGAGGATAAAGGATGTTAGTGTAGCCCCAGAGGCTCAAATCGTATCGCTAGAAAAGCGCCGTGACCACACTCATCGAGCTAGCAATCACGATAACCTGGATCACCAGAAAATAGACGTAGATTATCCTACGCGACAGCTGCGCCGAGTGCACCTCGAAACTGTTGATGATCGGGAAGACGGCCCACCTGAGCATGATCAAACTCAAAGCCACAACTAATATGGGCAAGATCACACTGAACCCGAGCTGCGAATAGGTCAGCGGCGTTACAGTCATCATCAGAAGCGCGGCGAGGCCGAGCATCTGCACCTTCCGCCTCCAACTCAGCACCCGGCCCAGACTCTTCACCCCGTAGACCCCATCCTCATAGGCGTCGAAGGTGTCACTCAGGGCGGGGAGCCCGAGGAAGGTGAAAGCCCCGAAGAGGAGACCCGAGAACATGGCGGGCATAGATACCCCACCCGTGACCGCGTAACCGCCGATGAGGCTAATGATCGGCCAGCCCGAGGAGACCACAAGCTCCTTCACGAGGAACATCTTCTTGAGCCGTATCCCCGGATGGCTGTAGACGGCGAATAACATCAGCCAACCAAGGCACAGGAGAAACACGGGCATACTGACCAGAAAAGCGAGTCCGAGCCCAGCCGCTCCCGAGACAAATATCGTCAGCCAGGCATCCGACTTGCGAATCCTCCCCGAGGCCATCGGCCTGCTCCTATGGACCTCGCTGAGGCTGTCCATCTCAGCGTCCACGAGGTCATTGTAGATATACGTCGAGGACCCTATGAGCAGGATAGCCCCCAGAGTCAACACGGTGGCCTGAATAGGCGGTGAGCCTCTACTCGCAACCATGCAGGCGATCAAGACACACCACGACCACATGAAGACCTCGCGCCGCGACCACAGTACGACGGGGACAGCCCTGACGCCCCCAGGCAACTCGAATCCATAATCCTTATACTCACTCACACCCGCTACCTATCATTAATTTACAAATACAACTTATATTATTATCCTCTAGTCACTGGAACTTTGTTTTATTAAACATCGGGGCGAATAACAGATTTTTCTGGAACCCGGATCAGCTCAGCCAACTCATCTGAGTCGCGGCTCTCAGCCGGGGTCCACGACTCCCCCCCGACGAGGGGCAGCGTGATCGTGCACAGGGTTCCCGCACCGACTTTGGACTCTATGCTAATCGTACCCACATGGGCCTCCACCATCTGCTTGCAGAAGCTTAGACCGAGCCCTGTGCCATTCACCTTCGATGTCACGAAGGGTTTGAACAGGTTCGCCTTGATGTGGTCCGGAATGCCAGAGCCATTATCCCTGACTCTGATAACCGCGTTCGCGCTGTTCGCACTTGTAGAAACGCGTAGCCTACCACCCCCCTTCATGGCATCCAACGCGTTCAAGAGGAGATTGCTAACAACACGCCTCATCTTAACGGCGTCGATCGAGACGCGGACGTGAGACTCAAGCCGCCTATCAACCCTGACAACTTCGGGGATAACCGACTCGTCCAGGACGGACGCTATGAAGTCATCAAGATCCACATCTTGGAGGTTAAGGCTGACCTCCTGCCTATTGACGCGTATTTCATCGAGCATCTGTGTGGCGGCGTCGAGAGCCTTGTTTATTATGGCGATCATTCTACCAGACACTTCGGAATTGTTCTCCATCAGGTAAATCGCGTTCCTGATGGTGTTAAGCGGCCCTCTCAGGTCGTGGCCCAGCTGCGCAGCTATCGTGCCAGCCGCCACCGTCCGCTCGGAGTCGAGGAGTTTACGGGTCCTCTCCTCAACCTGCGTCTCGAGGTACCTCGACTTGTTCTCAAGCTCCTCTATGAGCCGCCTACGCTCCGTCACCTCACGGAGGACGGCTAGAACCTCGGTCTTCTCGCCAGGCCGCTTCAGGAGGCTTATATGGGCCTCACCCCAGCCCTCGGACCCATCCTTCCTAACATAGGCAAACTCTGTCGGCGGAGGTACCCTTCCCCGGACAATATCCGCGAAAATCTTCAGGAATACGGGCATGTCACTCAGCCGCAGGGTGCCCATCTTGGGGAACCACTTCCCAACAATCTCTCCCTCGGTGTGACCCGTCAACTTAAGCATTGAAGGATTCGCGAATGTCACTATGCCCCTCGTGTTCAAGGTGACGATCCCGTCGGGTGAGAGGTTCACCAAGGACTTGTAACGCTGCTCAGACTTCCTGTATAGGACCTCGATGCGCCTCTTCTCCACGGCGTACCTGATCCTCTTTGCGAGGACCTGATAATGGCTCGGGGATAACTCCTTACGGATGTAGTCATCGACGCCAATCGTGAACGCCTCCTCAGCCACCTCCTCGCTGCCCTGCCCGGTGTAGAGGATCACCGGTACACCGTGTTTCTCCCTGATCCTCCTGGCGAGCTCGAGGCCGTTCATCTCGGGCATTATGAAATCCAAGACAACACAATCGAATTTCCCGTGGTCAAGCTCCCTGAGCGCCCTAATGGCCGAATGCTCGGGTTTCACCAATATGCAGTCATCCAGCTGCTCCACGAACTGCTTCACCACCTCCAGTTGATAGTCGTCGTCATCGACATGGAGAACACTAATCCTACTCCGCGCTAGCGCGCTGGTGTTCTCCGGCAACTGGGAGTGCAAGTGAACCACTTTTCAAGATGTAGAGATTGTTAAAAGGACTTGTTGAGGTAAAATACGTATTACCAATCCATCAATTGATCCCTCCATCATAGCCGCCCACCCTCAGTGCACATATGATTAGTGAGAACATGTTAGGAAGGGATTCCTAGCGGTGGGGATTCAATGGCTAGATTATGGAGAGCCCTGACGATCTAAGAGGCCGCTCTCAGCTCCGCGGAGACAGACAATCAGAGCCGATTACCCTAACTGAGTCTCAACGAGCGCCGACTGAGGGCGTCACCGGCCGAGCCTCTCCAGCAGTGGGCCGGGGTCGACCCTCCTCAGCCCCAGTCCAAGCTCATCCGGCTTCAGCCCCATCGCCAACCCCAGCACGTCGACGTAGTGGAGCACGGGTAACCCGTACTCCTTCCCCTTCTCCTCTCGGAGCTTCATCTGCCCCACCTCGAGCTGCATCATGCAGAACGGGCACGTGGCCACCACGGCGTCCGCCCCCGAGCGCTTGACGTCGTCGAGGATGACCTCCGCAAGCTTAAGCGACGCCTCCTCCGATACCTTGCCGAAGAATGAGCCGCACCCTATGCAGCAGCTCGACTTCTCGTGGTAGTCGACGCTCTCCGCCCCCGTCACCTCTATCAGGTGCCCCAGCTTCTCGGGGAACTCGGCATCGTCGAAGCCGGCGTACCGCTGCGGGAGGAAGAGATGGCAACCGTAGAAGGGCGCCGCCTTAAGCCCATGCAGGGGGTCCACGCTCAGGTTCATGAGCGTCTCCAGCGTGAAGTCCTCGTAGAGGGCCGTGACCACGTGCTGTACCTTCACCTTCCCCCGGTACTCCCTCCCCACCTTAGCCAGCTCCCTGTTAACCCCCTCCCGCAGCTCCCGACTCGAGTCGAGGAGGTACTTCGCCCGCGACAGGTTCCCGAAGCAGCTCGAACACAGCGTCAACAGGGGCAGCCCCTCCTCCTCTGCGATCGCAAGGTTCCTACCCGTCAGCGCCAGCCCCTTCACGTAGTCGACGCTGTGGACGAGGCACGCGGGCATGCAGCAGTTGAAGTCGTCCCTCCCCACGAGATCAGCCCCGAGCCTCTTGAAGACGGCGCGGGTCGACATCTCGTAGCCCAGCTCCCTCACCGACGCCACGCAACCGGGGTAGAGGAGGTACTCAGTCAAGCCCCTAGCCTCCTGAGGAGTTCCTCGCCGAGGATGGCCCTCTGCTCGTCGATGGTCGCCTTCGAGATGGTGGCCCCGATTGGGGGCAGCCCGTACCCGCTCCTCCACTCGTCGAAGTCCTCGGGCACGTTGACCGAGCGCCCCGTCCTCATAATCTGCCTCATGATCGCCCTCGGGTTCTCGGGGATGCGCCCCTCCCTAGCCGCCAGGTTCCTCGTCAACAGGAAGACCTCCGTCGGCTGGATCCCGCTCGGACACCTCTCCGTGCACCTGTAACACCATGCGCAGAGCCATAGCTCATCGCTCCTCAGCAGCTCGGGGAGGTCTCTTGACACCCTCTGCAGGAGCCTCCTCGGATTATACTGACCCGGTAGCGCCCTCGCCATCGGGCAGCTCCCAGTACAACTCCCACAGTCCTGACAATAGCTCAGCTTCTTCTCGTCGAGTAAGCGCTTGAGTAACTCCTCAGTCTCCACCATCTAACATCCCAACCCTGCGTTCACGAGAGGGGTCCCCGAACAATTCCACATCACAAATATGCCAGACCAGATATTTATAGTAAATACAGCGTAATGCATCGATCATCTACCCAAATCGGTCACTAGAGTAGTCTAGATGAGAGATGGCCAAGTCAAACCCTCCCCCCCAAATCAGGATGTCACGCGCTCGACGAAGAGGCTGTTGAACCTCCTCCAGTCGCAGTCGACCGTCAGGTCGGTGTTCGGCTCCTTCGGGGAGGGGTGCCTACTAGAGAGGCCGTAGGCGACCGTCTGTCCCACGGTCAGCTCCCCCTTGGTCTCAACGTCGACGAAGCACCTCCTCGGGGTCATGAGGCTCGGGTCGATTGCCGCTCCGACGGTTAGGGCGTCGCCTACCTGGAGCCCTCCCTCCCAGTCGGGGTGTAGCCCCACGAGGTATTTGAACCAGGGGCCGAAGTTCTCGAAGCAGTACCTCGTCGCCGGGTTCGCCACCCGTACCCGGGCCCAGTCGTCCCCAGACAGGACCGGCTGGTAGTAGGTCTCGAGCCCCACCATCGTGATGGGCATGCCCGAGTTGAAGAAGATCCTCGCCGCCAGGGGGTCCCCCCAGATGTTGAACTCTGCCACAGGCGTCGTGTTCCCCGGCACGAGGACCGCGCCACCCATGGAGTAGACCTCCTTCACCCTCTTGGCCATCCTCGGCTCCCTGAGGAGAGCAGACGCCACGTTGGTCAGCGCCCCCAGAGTTATCAGCGTGACTTCACCCGGGTTCTCCATAACGGTCCTGATCATCAGGCCGACCCCATCCTCCTTCACCGGCGTGAGCCCTGGCCTCCTGATCGCCTTGGTGGAGCTCCTCCCCCCTCCCCTCCAGATCTTGAGCATGTCCCTCCTCGTCTGCGTCAGGTCCTGGGACATCGAGACCTCGACACCCTCGGCGATGGGTATGTCGCTCCTGCCGAGCAACTCGACGGTGTTAAGCACGTCGTCGGTCGAGTCGCGTAGATTCCTGATGCCGCTCAGCGTGGTTATGCCCTCGACGCTCAGGTCCCTCGACTTCAACGCCAGGATCAGGGCCATCACGTCGTCGAACTCGCCGTCGGTGTCGATGAAAACCCTCTTCATGGCTAACCCTTCCCCCACCATCTAATCCGTCTTGCGGCTACGAAAGCGACGAGGCGACCGTAGGAGCCGCTTAAGGTAACGCGTGTGGATCAGAGCAGGTGTTAAACGGCTCTGAACGACCCTCTTATGGGCGCCTTCTAATCATCAAGACGGTCATTATCACGAAGAACAGCGCTAGAGACTCGTATAGCAATAACCATCCCCAGTTCTGGGCTCCTTTTGATGGAGTAATTTTTAAGATCCTGAAGTTATCTGGGGCCACGTTTAGGCTGATGTTATTCAGCTCACCCCGTGAGGCGATGTATCTCTCACTGGACCAAAGGTCCGTGACCTCGTACCGCTCGTGGCCCCCCAGGCCAACCTCTTCGAGGGGCACCCTCAGCACGAAGGTCGCATTCACGTGCTGGTCGCTGTTCCCGACGATCAGGATCGCCTCGGTCCCGTTGGGGATTGACCTCATGTACGGTGCTGGCGCCGCCGCGGTGGTGGAGGTGTATTCGTCCACGACGACAACGTTCGGGGCGCTGGCTCGTGGGGAGTAGTAGCTTAGGGCGGCCTCGGATCTCCGGATGCTGATGGCCTTCCTCACGTCGTCGAGGTAGAGCCTGCTTTCCGGCTTCTCAAGCTCCTCCCACCTCATCTCTGAGCCGAGGAGCCAAGGGACGGTCGCGTTGGGGATCGGCGAATTCGGGTTGTTGAAATCCTCACCCGACATGAACAGCGGTATGAAGGGCGTGAAGAAGGTCCCGTAGCCCATCTCGAAGCGGCTCCCCTTGAAGTTGTAGTCCAGGCTGTCGTGGCATGAGACCGGAACCACATAGTACTTTCTATTCAACCTGGGGAACAGCTCGTCGCTGGCAACCCTCATGTCCCTAATGGTCGCCCCGTACCCCACACGCGCGTCGTTGTAGTAGGTGTTCGCGAATAATATCCACTCCGGGGTGTTCTGCACGAAGTCGTAGACGCCTATATCGAACGGGTACTGGTCTATCTCTCCCTCGGGTATCAGGATTATTTCGTGTCCCCTCAAGTTCACCTCCTCCTTGATCTTAGCCCATAGATCGAACCTAGTGCTCCCCAGGTCGATCCTGATCCCGTCGATATCATATGTGAGCACGTAGTTCACCCACAGGCCGACCCACCAATCATCCAGGTCCCCCTGCTCGTAGCCTCCGACGAAGTCGATCATCTCCGTGTCGCGTGGGAATGAGTATGGGTCGGGATTTGTGCCCTCTGGCGGAAAGGTGATTGCCCCGAACCAGTCGGGGTGTGGGGTAACATTCTGCAGATTTGGATATGGTTCCACGTAGGGCGGGAACGTGGAGTTCGATGCCACCAGCGGGCTGTAGGACATCACGCCATGGGTCACCGCGTCGAAGAAGACCCTGATCCCCCTGCTGTGGGCTGCCTCGATCAGCCCCTTCAACTCCTGCTCCGTCCTCGTCACATTGAGGGGGTCACTCCCGAGGATCGGTTCGATTAATGAAAGGTCGATGACCGCATATTGAGTGTAGACGTTCGCGAAGTGGTGGGGGTCACCCCAGAAGAGCCCCGTAAGCCAGATCGCCGTTACGCCCAGCTCACTGAGATATTCCATCTTCTCCCCCGCTGAGGCGAACGTACCCGACCCAGGACCTTGGGGAGAGGTGAACTGCGGCACGGAGATCTCGTAGATGATCAGGTCGTCGACCCAGTCGGCTTCACTAAAGTTAGTGTCGTAGTCCTTGTCCTTGTAGAGTGAGACGGGGCTCGGGTAGCTGTCCCTCGTCGGGACGATGGTGAAGCCCCTCGAGCTGAAGGGCCCTGGCGAGAACGTGTGATTGGAAGCGGGCTCCCAGGCCGACCACCGCCGCGCGTCCAGGTACTCCCTCCTATAGACGCCGTCATTTATGCCCATCACGTACAGGTAGAGCGTCCCGTTCTCGATCCTCAACTCGGGCGAGGTCGCCGTCACTCCGTCCAGCGGATACCACTTCTCGAGCCCGACGTTCTCGCTGTTCCTTGCGGAGTCCCAGCTCTCATTTCGGATGGGCCTCCACTCTCGGATGTAGACGAAGCCATGCGATCCCTCGCCCGCGATTATGAGCCTGTCCTTGTACGCAATTATCGCCGGCTGCGTCTCTAGGATCCCCTCGATATACTTGGCCCGATAGTAGGTCGAGCCCGCCTCATCGGAGTCGCCGCCGATCAGATCCGTTGTTTTGACCCATTTCTCGCCGTTCCATTGCCAGATAAGCTGGTCCAAACCTAAGCCGAATACCTCAGTCGGCGATTTTACGTAGACTCGACGAAGGATCGAAGGCCCGTCTTGGAGCTCGCCCCACGAGTCACCGTCCCACAAGCAGACCTTTTTCTCTGTGTTGATGGCGTATATCTCGGTCTCCGACTTCAGGACGAAGTAATCGGTTACGTTGCCCACCGTGGTTATGGGTCTCCATTCTAACCCATCCCACTTCACTATCTCTCGTCGGCTACCGATCCCGTAGATCTGGCTGGGGGAGACGACCTGTATGTGGTCTATGATTCCCTGGCCCGATGTGAGGTTCTCCCAGCCACGACCATCCCATAGAACAACTTGGTCATTCAACCCAATCGCGTAGATCTCGCTCTCCGAAACGAAGTAGAAGTCGCCCCTTATCGAGCCGTTGGAGGCTAATACGCCCCAGCTTTCCCCGTTCCACCGCACTACTTCAAAATCTCCGCGGGAATCTCTGCTTAATCCGTAGATATCCTCTGGGGACGTGGCGAAAATCCTTCCCTCGATGATCCGTCCCGATGTGACCCGCCACCACCACGCCCCGTTCCAATACCAGACGTTTCCGTCGCCGGAGATCGCGTATACATCGTTCTCAGAGCCCGAAGCAAAATAGAAATCATCACTCACCCCAAAAAAGGTCCCCTCATCCAATCTACCCGAAATTGGCGCAATACTTGAAAGAAGAATCATGAACAATAATAGTAGAGATATCTTGCCCGTGGAGATAACCTATCCCACCATTGCTATTTGATTGAAAACATTAGATATAGAGTTATCGAACGAGTCTCAGATTTGATAATCTTCACTAATACTCCCCCAGATCGGTCTACTAGATGACATTCGACCCATCGATGTCAAGCTCATCCTCGCGCATCTGCAAAGAGTCGGTGACGTGGATGAAAACGAAGGGAATAATAAAACGCGTTTTCTTAGTCACCCGTGGATAAATTCGCGGTAGTCTACCACGAGGGCATCGCGGAGTACGACTTCGGCGAGGAGTACTCCCTGAGGGGCGACAGGTTCCCGCGCTACCTGAAGCTGCTACAATCCGAGGGAATCCTCGCCCGACCCGACGTGAGCCTCCTGACCCCCCAGCCCGCCGACGACTCCGACCTCGCGCTCGTCCACACCAGCCAGTACATCGAGAGGGTAAACGAGATCGCTGAGAGGCGAGGTCTCCTCTCCGACGACACGCCGCTCACGCCATCGATAGTCAAGGCGGTTAGGCTGATCGTCGGAGCCGCCCTGATGGCCGGCGAGCAGGTGGCCGAGAAGAGAGTGAAGATGGCCCAGGGCGTCGGCGGCGGCCTCCACCACGCGGGGAGGGACTACGGCGAGGCGTGGTGCGTCTTCAACGACGTCGCCGTATGCGCGAGGGCGATGACCGAGCGCCACGGCATGAGTCGCGTGCTCATCCTCGACACCGACGCCCACGCGGGCAACGGCACCATGGACATATTCTACACTGACCCCAAGGTGCTCTACCTCACCGTCCACCAGGACCCTAATACAATCTACCCCTACACCGGCTTCGTGGATCAGATAGGTGAAGGCGAGGGGGAGGGATACACCATCAACGTCCCGCTCCCAAAGGAGGCGGATGACCGCTGCATGGGCCTCGTCCTGGAGCGCGTCTTCAGGCCGATAGTGCGCCAGTTCAGGCCGCAGGTCATAATAAGAAACGGCGGCGCCGACCCCCACTACCAGGACGAGCTCGCAGAACTCGGACTGTCCTACCAGGGCCTATGGTCGATAGGGAGAGCCGTATCCGAGGCCGCCAACGAGGTAGGTTGCGGCGTGGTCGACCTCCTCTGCGGCGGCTACAACCCGGGCTACGAGGAGAAGGGCCTATACGCTCTCCTCTGCGGTGAGTTGGACCTCGCGCTGCCGTTCCACGAGGATTCGCCAAACCCCGCGAGGGATACCTCGGTCTTCTCCCAAACGGAGGCGGTGATAGATGGCCTGAGCGAAGCCCTCAAAGGCTACTGGAAGATCGAGAAATTTGAGGAGACTAGGAAAGATTGACTAAAATCCGAGACACGAAGGTCGCTAAAGGAAACCTAAGTGAACAACTCTCGGCCTACTGGGGGCCTGAGGGAGAAAACAGAATTCTCGTCATCGGGGTGGGTAGAAGAATCCGGGGAGACGAATCCGCGGGCCTCATGGTAGCCGACGAACTAGCCAAGATGAACCCTAGAAACTATCGAGTCCTCGTCGCCGAGGACAGGCCCGAGAACTACACCGATAAGATACGCCACTACAACCCGACCCACATCCTCTACCTCCTCGCAACCCGCTCCGGGGGAACCCCGGGGGAGACCCGCCTAATCACCATCGAGGAACACGAGCGTACGAGTCTCCACGAATCCCCCCTCACCACCCTCACCCACTACCTGTCAACGCTCCTGCAGACGAAGACGAGGCTCCTACTCATAGAGCCGAAGACGATGATGGGGGAGGCCTCGCGGGGGATGGAGACAGCTGCGAAGCGGATAGCCGGAGAGATAGCATGAGTCCATGCCGTGACCTTCAAACGGGTTTATCTCGAAGGATTACCCAAGGCATCATGAATATTTATGAACATTTTCGTGGCGGTTTGTAGATGATGGGTGGCGACGGCGTATGGGGCTGGGGGATGTGGGGCATGGGCTGGGGCATGTTCGTATCGGTTATCCTACTCGTCGCCCTCGGGTTCGCCGTGTACTACTGGATGATGCCCAGGCGAGCTTACACTCGCAGGGTGGAGGACGATCCACTCGCTGTAGCTGAACGGAGGCTGGCCAGGGGCGAGATTACGCCAGCCGAGTTCGATGAGATCAGGAAGAAGCTCGGCGGGTAAAACCCGCCCTCGGCGTCGCCGTGGTCACACTCAAAAAAAGGGGAGGGGGGTAGACCATCCGAGACCAAAAACGACGCCGATCCCCAATAGGGGCCGAAAAACCAGCCACTTCGCCGTCATTCATGCACAAAAACGAGACAATTACGACGTATCCGGCTTGATCCTGTCCAGCCGAAAAATAAAAAAATTCGTTATCTATAGTAGCGACTACTACGCCCGCTCCGGCTTTATCCTTCGAGCCTAAGCGCGTTCAGTATCACGGTCAGGCTCAACACCCATGTCCCCCACCGCGAAGGCGATCCACAGCGTCACGAAGCCGGGCAACCAGGTAGACACGTATTCAAGTAATAGCTTATCAGCACCCGCGCGGGAGCTAGACCCATGAAGCTAGTCGTCGTCGGCATGGGGTACGTCGGGACACCCGTCGCGGCCCTCTTCGCCGACGTCCCCGGGTTCACCGTCACCGGCATCCAACGCCGCTCCCCGAGGTCAGAGTGGAAGATCGACGCCCTAAACCAGGGAAGGTCCGTCATCGAGGCCGATGAGCCGGGGCTACCCGAGCTCATAAAGCGAGTCCACGACAAGGGCTCCTTCCACGTCACGGACGACGCCTCCGCCTACAGAGACGCCGACGCCATCATCGTGGCCGTCCAGACACCCGTCGACGAGCATCACATACCCCAGTACGAGTCGCTGAAAGAGGTCCTCGCCGACATAGGCGACAACATGAAGCGGGGGACCCTCGTCTGCCTCGAGTCCACCGTGGCCCCGGGAACCACGGACCACCTCGCCAAGCCCATCCTCGAGCAACACTCCCACATGAAGGCCGGCGTCGACTTCGGCCTCCTATTCAGCTACGAGCGCGTCATGGTTGGGCGCCTCCTCCACAACCTCACCGCATACGACCGCATAGTCGGCGGCATCGACGAGGAGTCCACGGAGCGCGGCATCGAGCTCTACAGACACATAGTCAAGGCCAAGCTACACCCCACAGACGCCCTCACCGCCGAGGTCGCGAAGGTCACCGAGAACGCCTACAGGGACGTAAACATCGCCTTCGCCAACGAGATAGCCCTGATCTGCGAGTCCCTCGGCGTAAACGTCCACGACGTCCGGAGCTTCGTCAACAACCTGCCGAACGACCCCTCCACCCCCCACGCCAACCCCTACAGGAACATGCACATCCCCGGCGCCGGCGTCGGCGGCCACTGCCTCCCAAAGGACAGCTGGCTCCTCAAGTACGGCCTAGACGCATACGGTAAGATCAGGTTCAAGCCCGGGATCATCGTCGAAAGCCGGAACGTGAACGACCACATGCCGACCCACATGAAGGACCTAGCAGAGGAAGCCCTAAGGGAGAAGGGGGTCAGACTCGGGGACGCAAAGATCACCCTGCTCGGCGTCGCATACCTTGAGAACAGCGACGACACGCGCAACACCCCAGCCGAGCCCCTATACGACCTGCTGGAGGGGAAGGTCAGGGACATAGTCGCCCACGACCCCTACGTGAAGGAGTACGAGGGTATGAAGGTCACCGGCAGCCTAGAAGAGGCCGTTAAGGGCAGCGATTGCCTCGTCGTTGTCACGCGTCACCAGGAATACCTTGAACTCCGACCCGAGTGGCTCAAGCAACTCATGAAGACCCCAGTGGTCGTTGACGGCAGGTACACCCTAGACCAGGATAGGTACCTGAAGGTCGGCTTCTCCTTCAGGGGGGTCGGTCTCCCCCACAAGAAGACTCCGTGAATCAGCCGGTCCTAATGCCCAGGGTGACGCTCACAGCCAAGAGAGTCCCACCCCGGATCACGCTAAGGCTCATCGTGTCTCCAGGCCGCTTATTCCTCTGCAGGTACAGGATCAGATCGTAGATGCCCTTCATCTCTGTCCCGTCGGCCGCCGTGATGACGTCTCCGCCGATCGGCGTCAGCACACCGTCGACGTTTACGAAGCTGGTGCCCCCCCTCAGGCCGGCCACATCGGCCGGGCTCCCCCTCGTAACTGAGGTGAGGAGGGTGCCGTGCGTCCCCGTGGGTAGGCCCATCGTCGAGATTATGCCGGGCGTCACGTCGATCCCCTGGATGCCGATGTAGACCTGGTCATACTTCCCCGTGGCTATGAGGCTCGGAAGCTCCCTGGCTATCGTGTTGCTCGGCACCGCGAAGCCTATCCCCGTCGATGTCTGGCTCGGGATCGCCGTGTTGATGCCTACAACCTCCCCCCTCATGTTGAGCAGGGGCCCGCCGCTGTTCCCCGGGTTGATGGCGGCGTCCGTCTGGATGACGTCTACTATCGGGTACCCGCTCGCCGAGTCCATCTCCCTCCCCAGGGCGCTGATTATGCCGCTAGTCAGCGTGTCCGCGAGGCCGTATGGGTTACCTATCGCCAGCACGGCCTCCCCAACCTTCAGCGCAGAGGAGTTGCCTAAACTGAGTGGCTTCAACAGTGCGGTTGGGGCGTCCACCTTTATCACGGCGATGTCCGAGTATGGGTCGGCGCCCACCACCGTCGCCGGCACGACTGTTCCATCGATGAACGTGACGGTGATGCTATTAGCACCGTCGATGACGTGGTCGTTGGTAACTATCCTCCCCTGCGTGTCGTAGACGAAGCCGCTACCGGTCGCGGTGCCCTGGGGGAGTGTCGACTTGATGAGCACCACGCTTCCCTTAACCTGCTCATAGAGCAGTGTTATGTCGACGCCCCCACCCGTCGACCCGCCACCACCCGAGACCAAACCGTTGACCGTCTGGGTCAATGCGTTGATCTTGGTGTTCGAGTCGGCTAGCGTGGCGCTGAGACCCTGGACAGACGAGGTGAGGGTCGACACCTGAGTGTTCAGGTCGCCGATGCGGCGGCCGCTATCGATGTAGATATACGACGACATCCCGACGCTCAGGATGAGCAGGATCACCAGCACCGCCGTCAGCGGGCTTCTGCCCCCTCCCGTCGGCTTCTCGACCGGCTTCACCTCGGGCGTTGGTCCGCTGGGCGGTGGGCTCTCCACGCTAACCTCCGAGATCTGCGAATCCGGCGGCGCGCTCTCGACGCTCTTCTCTTCCGTCAATTCCAGTCAATCTCCACCTGCTTCGAGTATTCCCGTCGAAACGTGGCGCGCGGCTGCTCATAAACGATATTTCAAGATTACGCCATAATCTCTACCGATTCCCGGGCATTTATATCGGGGTCCTGACAGATCAACACCGTCGCCCACGGGGAGAAGCCATGTCCCTCACCAAACGCTCCTTCAAGCAGCTCCTCCTCTGGCTCATCGAGGGCTCCAGGGGGGGCGTCAACAGGGGGCGGATAATCATGGCGATCAAGGAGGAGCCCCTCAACGCGAACCAGCTGGGCATCCTCCTAGGCGTCGACTACCGTACTATACGGCACCACATCGACGTCCTCGAGAAGAACCGCCTGATAACCTCAATGGGCGAACACTACGGGAAGGTGTACTTCCTCAGCCCCGACCTCGAGCAGGGCTACGGCGATTTTGAAGAGATTTGGAACAGAATTGCGAAAAGGTTGAAAAACGATGGACCCAACTGAGAGCCGAATGCAGAAGACCCCCTGGGCGTCAATAATCATCATCGGGATACTCGCAGTCATCCTGCTCATACTAGTCGGCCCCATGAACACCCTCAACCACATCTTCAGCAACCCCGATCGCCCACTCCTAGAGCACCTCACCCTCCAGCAGCTGCAGGAGATCAGCAACATGCTCGCCCTCTACGTGAAGGGTAGGACAGTCCTCGCCCTGATCAACACGGGCCTCCTCCTCTACCTCATGGCGCTCTACTTCGGCATCTACAGGGAGAACAAGTCAAACTTCAGCCTCTGCCTCGTGCTCTTCTCCTTCACCCTCTTCCTCTACTCGATAACAAGCAACCCCATCCTCATCTGGGTCAACGGCTTCCAGGAGACGAACATCTTCAGCATGTTCAACTTCCTCCCCGACATCTTCACGACACTGGCCTCGGCGATCCTGATCTACCTGAGCAGGCAGTGAAAAGTAAAGAACCATATTCACCGGTTCCGGGGAATACCCTGAATCAGATGGCTGACGTCCGCTCGCTCAGGTCATGATCGCCGTCGATGTAATTACCGCCCTAAGATCCACGAGCAGTTCACCCCGCGGTAAAACGCCAATAGAGCCCAGTAAGGTCCCGGGCTAATGTGTAGCTTATTTTTTAGCTGCCTTGAGTCCCTCGGGGAGCTTTGAATAGATTTTATCGACGTAATCCGGCTTCGAGCAAACTAGTAGGGCGACTCCTCCCCCGAGCAGAGCCCCACCGAGAATATCAGAGGGGTAATGGACCCCAACATAGACGCGTGAAATAGCAACCGTCATCGCTTCTGCGACCAGCAAAAGAGACCACCTCCTCCTAAGACTCAACCATGCGACCACCGCACCGCCTGCCACTATCAGCGTGTGGCCCGATGGGAAGCTACCGTCCACCTCTCTCGGTACGAGCAGTCGAACATCCGCGATGGCGTCGTACGGCCTCGGCCTATAGTCGAGGGTCTTGATAGACCATCCTACGGGGATGAGGATCAGGAACACCATCGCCATGGTGAGCGCCGTCTTCTTCTCCCTCTCCCCTCCGAGGGCGAAGAGGCCGAGGACTACGCCCCCCCACACGAGCTCCCGCCCGTAGAGGCTGAGCACAATCATAATCGAGTCCATCGTTGGGGATGGAGCCCACGAGTTCACGACCGAAAAACTCCCCGCATCCCAGGTCTGAAGGACACCCGACTTGACAGAGAAGCCGACGACGATGAATAACCCAAGGATAATCGACCCTGCGATCTGCAGCCACTTCCAGTTTCTTGCATCCACGACCTTCATGGTGCCGTGATCCTCTAAGGGTGCTAAATCGCTCGACGATGTTATAAGTCATCTACGTCGACGGCTCCCGGCTGCGATGTTTCATATCCAAGCCCCCCATTTGATAGCCCATGGTCGCAGGCAAGCTCAACGAAGAGGCACTCGATAGATTTGTATCAGCCGAGATAGCGGGGAGGAGGCACCCCGGCTCCTCGGTCTCGGTAATCAAAGGCGGCGAAGTCGCCTGGTCGAAGGGGTTCGGCTACGCGGACGTCAGGAGCGGCACCCCGGCGACGCCAGACACGATATTCGGCTGCGCCTCCGTGACGAAGCCCGTCGTGACCGTCGGTTTCCTGCAGCTCATGGAACGCGGGAAGTTCAGCCTCGAAGACAAGGCGAACGACCACCTCGACGTAAAGATAAGGGACGTCAAGGGAGACGAGCCGACGATGAAGGACCTTCTCACACACTACTCGGGGATGCCCACGAGGGTGCCTCCGCTATACCTCCTCGGTGAGGAGGCGGTCGACACGAAGACGTACCTCGAGGAGGCCGCGCGCGCCGTGAGGCCGAGGGGCGAGGTCTGGGCCTACTGCAACACCGCCTTCACCATCGTCGGCTACCTGATCCACCGGTTCACCGGGATCACCTACGACAGGTACCTGAAGGAGCACGTCCTCGAACCCCTGGGGATGACCTCGAGCGACTTCGAGTTGACCCCGAGCGTCGCGTCGAGGCTGGCGCAGGGTTACAAGCGCCCCGGAGGCGCGGAGAAGCCCCTCATCCCGAACCCCCCATACGTCCTCGGCATGAGGCCGGCCGACCCAGCCGGCAGCCTCTACTCGACGGTGCTCGACCTGGCCAAGTTCGTGATCATGAACATGAACCGCGGCGCCTACGGCGGGAAGAGGCTTCTGAAGGAGGAGACGGTCGACGAGATGCACAGGCTCCAGGCGCCGACGGGGAGGTCCCGCAGCGGCATGGGGTTAACCTGGTTCAGAACCATCCACGACGGCCACGTGATGCTCTACCACACAGGAGGCCTGCCGGACTACACGAACCACGTCTGCTTCTACCCCGAGGAGGGGATGGGCGTCTGCTGGCTTAGCAACCTCCAGGACGGGTCGGGTTGGAGGCCACCCGCCCCGACCCTCCTCCGCACCGCCTCCGGGGAGACCGCCAAGCCCAAAGCCGACATCCAGGAGCCGCCTGCCAACTGGGAGAAGATCGTGGGAACATACGGGGACGAGACGCACCTCTCCACCATCCGAGTCGTCAACGGCTTCCTCACACTCGACGACAGGCTCCTCCTCGAGAGGATAGACGACGCCCGCTACGTTGTTCACGGCCCCTCCAGCGACGGCGAAGAGCTCGCCCTCGAGTACGGCGACGACGGCTACGTCAAGCAGTTCGACCTCGGCACGTCGTTCCACGCGAGGTACAAGCCCGAGACCCCGAGGGTCGACCTCGGCGCAGACCTAACCGGCGCCTGGGCGGGCGAGTACTACGATCACTACGGCTTCCACGACGTCGAGCTGAGGATCAGCGGCCGAGACGCCGCCACGGTGAGCAGCCCGAGCGGTGAACACGTCCGACTGACGGATTTCCGAGCCGAGCTCGGCCAAGTCACCGGGCGCGGAGTCTTCCGAATCCCGCCAAAATACGCGAGGTGGGGCACAAGCGACTACTCCGAGATCGAGCTAAGCCTGAAGGCGATCGACGGGACGCTGAAGGGGTTGCTTTCAGGGGCCAGCGGGGCAAACCGGGTCGAG
>JAUYEB010000262.1 GCA_030691555.1 Candidatus Bathyarchaeota archaeon | reverse complement strand
GCTGCCATGACATCACCTACCGTCGAACAGCACCATGGCGATCTTCTCGTTGGGGTTGTAGAACCTCATGCGGCTGATCAGCTCCTCGAAGTTGACCCTGTGACCGTCGAAGTCGGGGCCGTGCACGCAGGCGAACTTCGTCTCCTCACCGACGCTCACCCTGCAGGCGCCGCACATCCCGGTCCCGTCGACCATGATGGGGAAGAGGTTCACGGTTGTGGGCGTCCCGTATGGGCGAGTCATCTCCGACACCGCCATCTGCATGCTCGTCGGCCCAATAGTGATCACGTGCGCGAAACGTTTCGACTCTAGGATATCACTTAGGAACTCCAGCCCCTCGAAGCCCTCCGACCCGTCGTCGGTCGCGACGTGGAGCTCGTCGCTGTTCTCTCTGAGCTCGTCTAGGAGGATTAGGTGCTCCTTACTCCGGGCACCAATTATCGTCGTGATCTTGTTTCCAGCCTTTCTAAGTGCCTTCACCTGGTATAGCAGGGCGCCCGCCATGACTCCTCCGCCGACGCAGAGGACGTCACCGTACCTCTCGATCTTGGTCGCGTTCCCCAGGGGGCCCGAGAAGTTCAGGATGGCGTCGCCCTCATCGAGGCGGCCGAGCTGCTTCGATGACTTGCCCACCTCGGCGAAGATTATAGCGACCGTGCCCTTCTCTGGGTCGGCGTCTGCTATGGTGATGGGGAACCTCTCCCCCCTCTCGTGGACTCTGAGTATGACGAACTGCCCGGGCCTGGACTTGGCGGCGACGGCGGGCGCCGAGACGTCGAACAGCTTCACGTTGGGCGCCAGCTTCTCCTTCCTGACTATACCGTACATGAAGGGATCACAGTACTTAGGGTCAATACTATAAAAACCTGTACATGTTGTAATTACATAGTTAGTCATAACTGACAGTCACAACTGAAGGGAAGAACAGATGCGTGAAAGATGATTGCCGTTTAAAGGAAGTAAAAAAGGAAAAAGAGAATTTAGGCGTAGACGCCTTGGGCGATCATCGCATCGGCGACCTTGAGGAAGCCGGCGATGTTTGCGCCCATGACGTAGTTGCCGGGCTGACCGAAGAGCTTGGCAGTGTCGTATGCGTTCTTGTGGATGCTGATCATGATGCCGTGTAGCTTCTGATCAACCTCCTCGAAGCTCCAGAAGTAGCGCTGGCTGTTCTGGACCATCTCGAGGCCACTCGTGGCGACGCCGCCCGCGTTGCTGGCCTTGCCGGGTGCGTAGAGCACGCCGCCGTCCTGGAGGACCTTGATGGCCTCAAGTGTGCAGGGCATGTTTGCGCCCTCGATGACCGCCTTGCAGCCGTTGTCGATGAGCTTCTTCGCGTCCTTGTCGTTGAGCTCGTTCTGGGTGGCGCAGGGGTATGCGAGGTCTCCCTTTACGCCCCACGGGGTCTTCTTCGCCTCGTAGGTGACGCCCTTGAACTTCTCGGCGTACTCGCTGATGCGCCCCCTCTTGACGTTCTTGAGTTCGAGCACGTAGGCGAGCTTCTTCTCGTCGATGCCGGCTGGGTCGTAGATGTAGCCGTCGGAGTCGCTAAGGGTGACTACCTTGGCGCCGAGCTGGTTGAGCTTCTGGGTTGCGAACTGTGCGACGTTTCCGGAGCCGGAGACGATCGCGATCTTGCCCTTCAGCGTCTCCTTCTTCGTCTTCATCATCTCCTCGCTGAAGTAAACGGCACCGTAGCCCGTGGCCTCAGTCCTCGCGAGGCTGCCTCCGAAGGTCAGGCCCTTGCCGGTGAGCACACATGTGCCGTGGTTGTTGGTGATCTTGCGGTAGGCACCGTACATGTAGCCGATCTCTCGCCCGCCGACACCGATGTCGCCGGCGGGTACGTCGATGAACTGGCCGATGTGCCTGTAGATCTCGCTCATGAAGCTTGTGCAGAAGTTCTCGACCTCAGCGTCCGTCTTGCCCTTGGGGTCGAAGTCGGAGCCGCCCTTTGCACCGCCCATCGGGAGGGTGGTGAGGCTGTTCTTGAAAGTCTGCTCGAAGCCGAGGAACTTCATGACGCCTAGGTTGACTGTGGGGTGGAACCTGAAGCCGCCCTTGTAGGGGCCGATAGCGGAGTTGTACTGGACGCGGTAGCCGCGGTTGATCTGGATCTTCCCGTCCTTGTCCTTCCACGGGACGCGGAACTGTACGATCCTTTCGGGCTCGACAATGCGCTCAAGGATGGCGTTCTCCTGGTACTTTGGGAACTTCTTGATCGCAGGCTCGATGGTCGCCAATACCTCGTAGGCGGCCTGGTGGAACTCCTTCTGGAGTGGATCCTTCTCAACGAGACCCTTGTAGATACTCTCAATATATTTATCCAATTTTCGCGCCTCCCTTAAACTCACGGTATCCGGTATATATTACTATCCATATTTCTCGGCATATATATTCTATACTTATTATAAGTACTATTTTCATATATTTAATAGTACATTAATGAAATAAATTGGTAAAAACGGCGAATATGTCGATATTTAGATGTTAATTAATCGACAAATTAATTTTAACCATATCCAATTGATATGAATGTGTAATAATTGCTGTCTCTCTCTGCCATTTTTGCACATATATCAACGATATGTTTAAATCCGCTTCTTTTGAAGCGTAGGTGGATGGTATGTACAGGTTTGATAGAGGTATATACTTATCTGTGCACTGAATCTAAAACAAATCTTGCCTCTATCGTGTCTGTAGAACCGTTGTGTGAGCATTCATGAACGGAGATGCTCTCCTAGCCCTGAC